>NZ_JACJSW010000236.1:0-38584 GCF_014698375.1 Microcystis flos-aquae FACHB-1344
CATTTTCAGGCGTGCGCTTAAGTCTCTCATGCTGACGATACTTTTATCCAGTGCAAAACCTATCCAACAGGACACAAAAGTAAATGTACTTAATGCGGGATAGTCATTTTTGGGGAGTGGCTTGAGAAGCTCTTTCATTAGTTTTGGGAAAATTGTTAGCATGGCTTATTCACATTTATTGGTGTATATTTACTTTGTTTTCTTATCTATAATATCAAATTTTGTACGACTTTTTTCCCCGTTCAACACTTCTGGTATAAACGGGTATCAAAGTATATCAAAAATTTTTATAGAACTTGAGCGTACCGATTAAATTTTTCCTCTGGAAAATAACCATTAGAGAGTTGGCTCGAAAAAGAAACCTGATGGAAATGGTAATCTAGTTCGAGTAAATTATAGACTAGCCGTAAAAAATAATCGTCCATCCAAAAATCTACGTCAAATAATGAGATACCGTATTGTCCATCTAACCTACGATTGAGGGTTTTTAATAGCCAAGACCATTGGGGTTTTAGGGTGGGATCGGTGTGGTTTCCAGAGGCAGGAGCGAAGAACTGAAATACCCGATCAGGACAAACCCATGTTACATCGTTTAACAACTTGATCGCTCTTGCGGAATCTGAATGAAACCAATGATTGGCGATTACCAAGTCGTGTAGGTAAGCGATAACAAGTTTGGGGTTTTCTTTGAGAAACCGCGATCGACAAACAATGCCTCTAAGGGAAGGAATTCTTAAACCGAAATTTTGCTCTAGGGGTAATTTTTTGGCTGAAACGTATTCTTGAAAAATAGAAGTAAAAGTATCACAACATACATAGGCATCTATTTGCTTTTTTCTAAAGCTCATACTTGCCGTATGTGGATCTTCATTAACCAAGTGACAATCTCGACTGATCTCCAGTCCGTACAGGTTAAAAAGAGTGATAATAAATCGATGCGCGTTGGAACCAAATAAGGTGGAAATACGTTTGCCTCTTAGTTCTGGGACGGTGGCGATTGGAGAGTCTTTAGGAAGCAGAATCCTCAGATCTTCACCGAAAATATTATAAGAGGCAATCCCGATTAGTTTAGAACCGAAACTGAGATTGTTAAAAAACATAGTACCATTGTTTAAAAGAGAAATATCGTCTAAAATACAAATATCTAAATCTCCTCTTTTCATTTGTTGATTCATTTGTTCACCACAAGCGAATTCAACGATCTGTAAGGTAAAATTTCGATCGATCTCGATATTTTTCTGAAAAATTGGTTGTTCGTTGGACTCTCGCTGTAGATCGAAAACATATTTAACTCCATAGCTGGCGATAAACTGTCCGATCGAATCCCGTTGAATTCCAACTCTGAGTATATTTTCCGTTGGCAAAGTATCGCTGGCAAAAATAAGATTCGGTTGCGGGGAAATTGCTAAATCATCCTGATCGAGGCGAAAACTTCTAACCAAACTTTCTCCTAATATTAATAGCTCGCTAAAATGAGGGACGTGCAGATAGACTCCATATTCGTTGACATCCTGTATAGGTATTATCGATGCTGGATAATTCAAGAGGGAATTAAATTGGCAAAAATCAGGCAGGATAGTTGATTTATGGCTTTTTTGCACAGAATCGAGAAGTTCTTGATAACTTTCAATGATTCGTACATCCCTTAGATAGTTTAAGACAACTTGATTTTTACAAAGCTCTTGATAAATTTCATCTAAAAGAACCAAGTCGGTTGGGTTTATATCTGAGATTTTAATCAATTTTTTGCTAGGAAATAGATCATTCTTACCGAAAGAAATAAGTTGGAAGCGGTGGGTAGTTAGTCTAGTACAATGATGTTTATCTTTATAAGCGGAGAAACTGTTGAGCAGAATATCAAAGTTTTTGGGCGAGGATTCGGCCAATAAACCTTGAGCGGATAGGGAAATCTCTTGAATATTTCGACTTGGAAAGCAAAGCCGAAATCGTCGCCAGTAATGTTTTAACCAGACTTCTAAAATTAAAGGGGTAGCACCGAGAATTAAGTCTTCTCCGTCGGCACTTAAGGTCAGATGAAACTCTCGTTGAAGGGTTTCCACGGTTTCTATCACCTGAAAGGTTTCAGAAATTAGCTTTCTACCCTGATTGGTTAGTTTGATCGAGCCAGGGGAGCGATTAACCAGCAATACTCCAAAATAATCCTCTAATTGCTTGACTTTTTTGCTAATTAATGATTGACTATAGCCCAATTGATAGGCCGCTTTAGAAAAGCTACCAGAATCATCGACCGTCTTGAGAATTTTCAGGTGATTTAGGGTAATGTCTTCCGAGGTAATTCGACTCATAATTCACCGAGAAATTAAAGGATAGGGGTGTGCGTATCGATCGATCACCTGTTGATGAAAATAGAGAGCATCTTCCCGGGTGGATTCAAACTTGAAGATAATCAGGTCAACCCCGATAGATTCGTAGTCTCTCAAGCGACGGATCACCGTCTGTGGATCGCCGACAAATCGAGCCGAGAGGCCAAGATTTGCCTCGATCGTTTGACCGATATCTAGTTTATTGTGGGCTACTGCATTGGCATCGATTTGTTGTTGGAAATAACGAATTTTTCGAGTGTCGGCAGAGCGATAAATCTTGTCTAGTCTGGACTCGGCTTCGACCCTGGTAGGGCGGACAATGGCGAAAGCACTCATCGCTACTTGAATCTGCCGTTGATAGCGATCGCTCGCCCAGCGTTTTACCTTCTCCACCAGCGCGGCCGTTTTTTCCACATCATCCGCATTAATAAAAAGATAATCCCCCAAACGAGCCGCTAGATCGATCGCTCGTTCCGATTCTCCCGCAATAAAAACGAGAGGAAGCGGTGTCGGTCGCTCGGCTAAAATGCCCTGGGTGATCGTGTAATATTTGCCCCGATAATTAAAATCGGCAGTCGTCCATAATCCCCGAATAATCTGAAGATATTCTTCTAATCTAGCGTAGCGATCGCCGTGGGCGAGCCAAACATCACCGTAGCTTTCCACTTCTAGTTGCCACCACCCCGCGATCCCGCTCAAACCGAACCGGCCTCCACCGGGTTGATTCTGGAGAGCGGCACTTAGCTTGGCCACCACTGCGGGCAATTTAAAGCCCGGTTGTACGGCCGTGACGATTTTAATCTCTTGGGTCGCTAAACTCACCGCGCCGGCCGTGAGCCAAGCGTACGCCATGATCCGGCCCGTGTACCGCATTGAGATAGTGTTCGGGAATGTAGTAGAAATCATAGCCCACTCGATCGGCTTGAACGGCCAACTCGACCAGATCGGAAATCGACCAATTTCTCTCCGGGTTAATCACTCGCAACCATCCACCACAAACGGGTGCCCAAATTCCAAACTGAAGCGGCATAGGTGTTTTCCAATACCCACGAGGGAGACGTGTTTTTTAGGAGCCATCACTCTATCATGTTCCTTCCCCAGAAGCGTTATTTTTCCTTATACCGAAATTCCTCTTGTCTATCACGATTTGGAATATCAGGTATTGAGGTTCGATTGGAGTACCCCTGGAAGACGCACCGTATTCCAAAATGGCATAGAAAAAGTCAATCGGGGTGTATCAAACTACGACGTCATCCTTGAGTAGTGATTACACTGAAAGGCAATCAACTATATTTCGGTCGAATTACAGTAGTCCTCGGCTCCAGGCTTGAGACAGAGCGAGTTTTGACCCCGATATAGGTAACTCGAATCTTGCTAGAAACAGCATTCTAAAGACTTGAGTTAGGGTAATTGGTGATCGCCAAAAACGGGATCGCTCCTCCAGACGAACACGAAAGACACTGGATTCTTGCGAACGGTGAAGCGGTCGAACCAATAGTTTCCATCACGGAGTAACCGAATCATGGTAGATATTAAGTTCGCTTACTGGGTTCCCAATGTTAGTGGCGGGTTAGTGGTGAGTAAAATCCCGCAAAACACCGATTGGACCTACGATTACAACGCTTGGCTGGCACAGACTGCCGAAGAAGTCGGGTTCGAGTACGCATTAGCCCAAGCCCGATTCATCGCCAGCTACGGCGCGGAGTATCAACTAGAGGCCTTTGCCACCGTCGCTGCCCTAGCCCCCGTAACCAAGAAAATCACCCTAATCGCCGCCGTCCATCCCGGTTTATGGCATCCCGGGGTCGTCGCCAAAATCGGCTCGACGATCGATGTCATTTCCAAAGGTCGTTTCGCCCTCAACATCGTCAGTGGCTGGTTCAAGGGTGAATTCACCATCTATGGTGAACCTTGGCTCGATCACGATGAACGCTATCGACGCTCCGAGGAATTCATTCGCATCCTCAAGGGACTGTGGACAGAAGACGAATTCCACTTCAAAGGGGATTTTTATCGCATCAACGGCGGTTGGGTCAAACCCCGCCCCGTTAATAATCATCCCCATCCCGAAATCTTTCAGGGGGGTAACTCCAAAGCCGCCCGACAGATGGCCGGTCGGGTATCGGACTGGTATTTCATGAACGGCAACTCGATCGAGGGAGTCCGCGAACAGATCGAGGAAGTTTCCGCCCTTGCCCGTCAAGCCGGCCGTAGTATCAAGTTCGGTCTCAACGCCTTTATCCTTGTCCGTGATACCGAAAAAGAAGCCCACGAGGTACTGCGGGAGATTATTGCCAAAGCCGACAAAGAGGCCGTGCAAGGATTTGGCGAAGCAGTCAAACAAGCGGGTTCCGCCACCAGTGAAAAAGTGGGAATGTGGGCCAACTCGAACTTTGAAGATCTAGTACAGTACAACGATGGATTCCGTACCGGACTGATCGGCACAAAAGAACAGGTAGCGGAAAAAATCCAGCAGTTTCACGCCGTGGGGGTCGATTTGATTCTCGGTGGTTTCCTGCACTATACGGACGATTTACCCGCCTTCGGTCGCGAGGTGATCCCGCTCGTGCGGCAACTGGAATCCCGTCGTTCCCCCAGAGAAGAGTTCGCCCTGGTTTAAGCGAAAGAAAGAAATACACAAGGAAAAAATCAAATCGTAATGGAAGGGATTAGTTTCGCTAAGGCAGCTCTACTTGGACCGATCGAGGGAATTGTCACCCTGATCGCGTTAGGTCTGGCTATGTTGATTGTTTCCTACTACGCTAAGTGGAAACTGGTAAAAAACACCCACGATTTTGTGATTGCCGGTCGCAAGCTGGGTTTAGGATTCGGGATTGCCGGCTTGCTTTCCGTCTGGACTTGGGTGATCGGGATTTTACTGCCGATCGGAGTCACCTTTAAGTACGGATTATCGGGCTTATTTTGGTTTACCGTCCCCAATGGTGCGGCGGTCATTGCCGTGATTCCCTTTGCCAAAAAGTTACGGCGATTGATGCCCCACGGTTATACCATCAGCGAGTTTATCTCCGCTCGTTACGCGGGAGCAAAATTGGCTCGCGTGGTCGTAGTCGCTGGTATCCTCTTCGGGGCGATCCAAATTGTCACAGTGAATCTCAAGGGAGCATCCCTGATGGTGGCCACGATCTTCGGTCTTCCGGAGGGGGTAGTCGCAACCATCTCCTCGATCGTCATTCTCCTGTACATCAGTTTAGGGGGACTTTGGGCATCCATGGCTACTTCTACCTTGATGTGTTTGCTGATTATGGTTCCCTCTGTCCTGGTCACCACGGCGGTCTTAGGCCAGGTGGGAGGGGCGGAAGCCGTGTGGCACACCGTACAGAGTCAGGGCGGCGAACTTCTTTCGGTGACGCGACCGGATGCCTTCCAGAATTTCGGCTTAACCTTCGCCCTCGCGCTGATTACTGCCACGATCGCCGGACAGGAATTCTGGCAGGTGGCTTGGGGGATCAAAGAACGGGAATTAGGCAAAACCTTTTTCTGGGGTGGGGGACTCTACTATGTGGTCGCCCTCTGTCTAGGGGTGGTAGGGCTGGTGGGCATCGCGCTCAAGGTGGATCTGGCCCGGGATCTTGGTGGTGATCCCGCCGCCTTGGGTCCTTTTTTGATTTCCCATTTAGGCTTGCCCGATTGGGTGATCTACCTGTTCGTGATCATTGTGCTGTCGGCCTGCTATTCCACCTGTGACGGCACATTGGCGGCGGTTAGTTCGGTTTCTGCGGTGGATGTGATCAAGCCCCTGTTCCCCGCTATTTCCGATCGCTCCCTCTTCGCTTGGACGCGGTTTTCGATGGTCTTAGCGGCGGGAATTTCGGTGGCGGTGGTGCTATCGGGAATCGATCTGGTGACGCTGGTACTGGGGACTTCCATCATCCGCGCCGCCGTTCTCGTACCCCTGATACTGTCGATCATCTGGTCGCGAATGAATGCCACGGCCTTTACCGCCGGGACGATCATCGGTCTGATTGCCGGGGTTTTCGCCCTCGCCAAGTTCGGCGAGGAGATCGGTACCTATACGGTAGTCGCAGTCAGCACGATCGTCCCAATTGTGATTGCCTTGACCAATTCCCGACGCTTCGATTACACCCAACTACGTCAGGCACAGGATCTATCCGAGATACCGGACACTTCTTCTGTCGCGCTGCGATAAGTTTTCACAGAATCACGATCATGAATAGTCTCTTGCAGATGATACCGCCCTCCTTGCGGACTTGGGCGAAGCGGCTCGGCTATTTCCTGGGCGGCACGATGCTCACGGTTTTCTATGCCGGAGCGGTTCCCGCCCAAAGTCTCCCTAGTCGTCCCCTAACTCAAAATCCCTATTCCCCGACCACCATTATCGCCGGTGTTATTGCCGCTATCATCACGATTTTCTTTCTGCGGGGAATGTATCTCGTGTTGACCTACGCTTCGGCAACCTATGGACTCGAAGAGGAGGAAGAAGAGGGGAATCTAGAAGGGAGCCAGGAAAACCATGCCTTACTCTATGGAGCCTTCGGTTGGATTATCGGTTCGGCTCTGATCATTACTTCCTACGGATTCAGCTGGAGGTTCTTGTATATCGGCCCGATCGTCTGTTTGCTCGGCCCTCTCGTTCCCATTTTCGCCATGAACCGCGATATCCAGAAATACCGGCAAGTTTTGGCCCGTAGGGCGAGATATCAGTCCTCGCGCTCTCTGTATTAAAAGCTAGGCCACTCTATCTCACAGTCTAGGAGTAGTAACCATGACCACGTTAGTAAATGTTGAAACGGAACCGACCGCCCATCTGATTCAAGACGATCGAGAAGCGATCGCTGTGGCCAAAGAACTGGCCGCAGAATTTCTCCACGAGGATTCCCTCCGCGATCGCGAACGCCGTCTACCGGTGGAGGAGGTAAAAAAATTCTCGCGCAGCGGGCTATGGGGGATCATCGTTCCCAAGGAATACGGGGGTGCGGGCGTATCCTACGCCACCCTAGCGCAAGTGATCGCCATTATTGCCGAAGCGGATTCTAGTTTGGGACAGATTCCCCAGAATCACCTCTATATGGTGGAAGCGATCCGGCTCGACGGTACGGAGGAACAGAAGCGATTTTTCTTTGACTTGGTACTGCAAGGCAAACGGTTTGGGAACGCCTTCTCGGAGATCGGCACCAAGTCAGTGACGGACGTGCAAACCAAATTAACTCGCTCGGGCGATGGCTACGTTCTCAACGGACGCAAGTATTACTCCGCCGGCGCCCTGCTGGCCGATTGGATTCCCACGATCGCCGCCGATGAGAACGGCAATACGATCGTCGCCTTTGTGGAACGGGACGCGGAAGGCTTGACTCTGCTCGATGATTGGACGAGTTTCGGTCAACGCACCACCGCGAGCGGCACGACGATTCTCGAAAATGTCCTGGTGAAACCGGAACACGTCATCCCTCACTATCTAGCTTTTGAACGGGCGACCCCGATGGGTGCGGTGGCACAGATTATCCAAGCGGCGGTAGACGTGGGCATCGCCAAGGCCGCCCTGCGCGATACCCTGTATTTCGTCCGCAACCATACCCGTCCCTGGGTGGATAGTAACCAGGAGAAGGGTTTTGAAGATCCCCTGACTCTCTACAATCTGGGCAACGTGATCCTACAAATCCACGCGGCGGAAGCCCTACTACGGCGGGCCGGGGAATTTATCGACGCGGCCTATGAATCCGGGTTAGAGGAGGCGAAAGTAGTGGAATCGTCGATCGCCGTCGCCGAGGCCAAAGCGATCGCCACGGAAGCCTCCCTACTGGCCACCAATAAACTCTTTGAACTGGCCGGCACGAAGTCCACCCTAGAGGAATTTAACTACGATCGCCACTGGCGCAACGCCCGCGCCCACACCCTCCACGATCCGGTGCGCTGGAAATACTATGCGATCGGCAATTACTTCCTCAACGGTGCCAACCCGCCCCGCCATCCTTGGCTATAAGTCTGCGGGAGGAAGGGGAGCGCCCTCCCTCTCCTCCTGATTTCTACCTTCGATCGGTCACACTACTGTAGAGGAAATATGAGTGTTGCCCATCCGCTCCAGAAACGGAATATCTGGAAAAATCAACCCTTTAAGGGACTCTTGTTCATCGGCATTATCGCTGTGGTCAGTCTGGTTTTTGAACTGATCTTCACGGGCCTATTCGCTCTAGATGTAAACGAAAAATTAGTTTATATCACCCTCTGTTTTGTCTGGTGGTGGCATCTGGGTTTTTCCCTAAATGGCTATCGGTTCTCGATTTTTTTCCCATCGCTTCGGACGGGGAACCGTTAATTTAGCGATCTTGCTGCTGTTGGTCTATCTGACTGGAGAAGCGTGGAAATTTATCTTCACCCCCGCCCGTCTCACCGATACCCCCGTAGGTTTGTGGGGACAAACCGCGATTGTTGCCGCCTGTGCCAGTCTGTTCTTTTTCGATAACACGATCGTGGCTTCCGAAGAACTCCAAGACCGACATCCCACCAGTGGATTTCTCAACATCTTTTTTGCCGTTTTTATGGTCGCTCCCGCCCTCACTTTTCTACCGCAGCTCTGGGGATTAAAACCGTTCTATATTCCTTGGTACTGGTATCCCCTCTCCACGGTATTCGGTAGTTTTTTCGATCGCTGGCCGCTCGCTCAACTGGGCCTAACCATGCCGCGTCTGGGCTTTCGACCTACCTGGGCGGTATTATTTCTCACCCTCCTGATGGCGTTTTTTCTCCGGCTGGCGGGGATGGATTTATTCACCACGGCGACCGGGCCGACCTTCGCCGCCATCTGGACAACGGTGGGTTTGGGTTTACTCTGGCAATTCAATCTCTGGCCCTTTCAAGGACTTGCCCAACCGGCCAAGGGAATCATTACATCGGTGATTAGTTTGGTCATCTCGCTGATTCTTTACGCCGCAACGGAAGTCCTCTTCGGTCGGGCCAATATCCGACCGGGACTGTACTGGTGGTTCGATATTCTCTGGGTGCAGGTGTTTCTCATGGCCCCGGGATTGTACGACGGGATCGGACTCTGGCAAAGTCGCGCTGAGATAACCGCTGATCGCCCTGCCGAAGCCGTATCTCGTTCCTGATCCGCGAGACCGTTATTACCCATTATTACCAATCTAGGAGATTTACCATGGCGAATATTCTCTCGATCGCTGGCAATCCCACCGCTCCTTCTAAAACCTACGGATTCGTTCAATACGTCAACGAACTCCTAGAAAAAGAGGGATTTCATACCGATACGATCGCCGTGCGGGACTTCTCGCCGGAAGACCTCATCTACGGACGCTACGATAGTCCGGCCCTAGAACCGATAAAAGCTCTACTAGGACAGGCCGACGGGATTATCGTAGCCACCCCGATCTACAAGGCCGCCTACACCGGACTGCTGAAAGCTTTCTTGGATTTACTGCCGCAGGGGGCGTTCGCCAACAAAGTGGTACTGCCGATCGCCACTGGCGGCACGATCGCTCATCTACTGGCGATCGATTATGCCCTCAAGCCGGTTCTCTCGGAACTGAAGGCGCGTCACATTCTCGGCGGTATTTATGCGATCGATAAACAATTGCAATTCCAGGCCTCTGGCCAACTCCAACCCGATGAGGAGATCGGGCAAAGAACCCAAGAGGCGGTACGGGATTTCGTCGTTGCGGTGAACCTACATCGAGCGGCCACGAAGGAAAAAACCCCTACCCCCCTGCCCGTACATACATAAAAGTGTCAGCTTGTCAAGATTCCTCTGAACTATTTTTATGAGCGAGCCTACCCTATCGATTGCCTCTTCCTCTCGAATCATCACCCTGGCGCGACGGAACCCGGTCGAACCGAGGTTTACCCTGGTCGATCGGGCCCTCGATGCCCTACGATCTGGGCAAGCCATCGTCGTCGTGGACGATGAAAAACGAGAGAACGAGGGGGATTTAATCTGCGCCGCCGAGTTTGCCACACCGACGATGATTAATTTCATGGCTACCCGGGCCCGGGGGTTGATCTGTCTGGCCATGACCGGTGATCGCCTAGACGAATTGCAATTACCGCCGATGGTGGAGAAAAATGGCGATCACCATCAAACCGCTTTCACCGTCAGTATCGATGCGGCGCCCCACCACGGCGTTACTACGGGGATATCGGCGAGCGATCGCTCCCGCACCATCCAAGTGGCGCTTTCCCCCACCACTACCCCCGATGATCTCAGCCGTCCGGGGCATATTTTCCCGCTCCGAGCGCGAGCGGGTGGGGTTTTCGAGCGGGCAGGACATACCGAGGCGGCGGTGGATCTGGCTCGTTTAGTGGGACTTAGACAAAAAACAAATCGAGAAAAGCCTCAACTCCAATCCCCGCTTGGGATTTACTTCGAGAAGCCCAAAATCGCTGAAACCCAGATAGATCAAGGAAAATCATAAATCGAGGTTAACCCTTTGTCCCGTAATGGTTTGAGCCTTTTTTGCTGACCGAAAACGCCTAAGTCCCATTAGCTGGACTCTACCCCGCCGGAATCATCTGCGAGATCCAGAACCCCAACGGCTCGATGGCGCGTTTACCGGAGTTGATGAGCTACGCGGACGAGTACGGTCTACCGATTATCCGAATCACCGATCTGATCCGCTATCGCGAAGCGGTAGAATCCTCGGTATCGCGGGAAGCGATCGCCCGTCTGCCTACGGAATTCGGCGAATTTAATATCTACGCCTATCGCGACCTCCTCGATGGTTCGGAAGCGACGGCGATCATCAAAGGCGATCCGGACAAATTCGGAGAGCGGACGACTCTGGTCCGAATTCATTCCCAGTGTTTTACCGGGGATGTTCTCGGTTCCTCCCGTTGTGATTGTCGCCAACAACTGCATATCGCCCTGAAATCGCTCGAAACCGCCGGACAAGGGGTTGTGGTCTATCTTCCACAGGAGGGACGAGGTGTCGGTCTGATCAATAAGCTCAAGGCCTACTCCCTACAGGATCTCGGCCTAGATACGGTAGATGCCAACAGGAGGCTAGGATTCGAGGCGGACGGGCGTACCTATCGGCTGGGAGCGCATATTCTCAAGGATTTGGGGGTAGCCGATATCCGTTTACTAACTAATAATCCCCAAAAAGTTCAGGGTCTCCGAGATTGGGGGATCAACATTGTCGAGCGAATCCCTCTCGTCATGCCTCCAAACTACCACAATCAACAGTATTTGCTGACAAAGCGGGAAAAACTAGGGCATCTGTTGCCGTTTAGCTAATCACTCCCCTTTTCTAGCGTAGGGGTCGGAAAAAGAGCAATGCCTGTTGGCAAAGCGGCGGAAGTTCTGCCCGTGTTCTCAAGATAGGACTCCTATTCCCCAAGCCTTAGGATTCTGCGGTTTTACCCTGGAATTCTGCTACAGCACCGGCTTGGGATAACGAGACTTTCTCAATTGCTGCCGGAGATATTGGAATCGATCGAGCGCGGTTCCGAGGATTCGTCTGGCCAAAAAACACCGACTATCTCTATTTTTTGGATGTGAGGATTTCGATGGTTTCTCTCTCTTGTAATTCGTTATGGCGACCTTCTCTCCTACTGGGAAGCGTTTTCTTTGCCGTACCCGCGTTCGCTCAAATCGACCCTTCGGGTTTACCGCTAACCGATATGTCGAAAAACCATCCCGATCCAGCGATGGCGCAACTCACTTCTGTGTCCCAACTTGCCGATGTTCCGCCGACGGGCTGGGCGTTCGAGGCACTGCGATCGTTAGTGGAACGCTATGGCTGTATTGTCGGCTATCCCGACCGCACCTATCGGGGCGACCGCGCCTTAACCCGTTGGGAATTTGCCGCCGGTTTGAATGCTTGTTTAAACTCGATCGAGCGATCGCTGCAAGCAGGGGTTTCGATCGCCCAACGAGACCTCGATACACTCAAGCGCCTTGCCCAGGAATTTCAGGCCGAGTTAGGGGCTTTAGGGGCGAGAGTGGATAACCTAGAAAACCGGGCTGCTTTCGTAGAAGACCATTCCTTTTCGACGACCACGAAACTACTGGGTGAGGCGATTTTCGTGGTCGCCAACGCCTTTCAAGGTGCGAGGGAGGGGAGCAATACCGTGTTTCAAGATCGCGTGCGTCTTCGGTTCGTCAGCAGTTTTACGGGCAAAGACCAGTTAAACGTGCGGTTAGATGCCGGTAATGCCCGACGATTTAATCTGGGGGATGGGACTCCGGAAGCTACTCAATCCTTTAACCTAGTTCCCTCTCTAGACAATAATGTCAATATCGGTTGGCTCGCCTATTATTTTCCCATTGGCGAGCGCATTTCCGCCTATATTGCAGCGGTCAATGGTGTCACCTACGATTTTATCCCGACGCTGAACCCCTATCTCGATAGCGGTACGGGCGGCGGAAAAGCACTAACCGTGTTTGCGTCCGCCAACCCCATTTACCAGATCGGTGGGGGTGCGGGAGGTGGCTTTAACTATCAACTGAGCGATCGCTGGATCGCCAGCTTGGGTTATCTGGCCGGGGATCATGCCGATCCCAATCCGGGTAGTGGTCTTTTTAATGGTCAATACGCTGCGATCGCCCAAATCGCTTGGCTCGATTCTCGATCGGGTTTCGGGATCACCTACGTCCACGCCTACCAAAATCGGGGAGATTTATTTGACATCGGCAGTAGTTTTGGTATCGTCGGCACTAGGCAGGCTAATAATCCTTTTGGCACCCCATTGATCAGTGATTCCTTCGGTGCGTCGGGGTTCTTTACCATCACGCCGAACTTGGCGATTAATGGTTTCCTAGGCTATACCAACTCTAGAAATCTCCAAGGACCCGGAAATGCTGACATTTGGTACTATAGTCTAGGTTTCGCCTTTCCCGATGTGGGCAAAGATGGCAATCTGGGCGGTCTCGTGGTTGGCGTTCAGCCCTATCAAGCCAATAATCCCACGGATGCCAAGGATTTACCGATCCATGTCGAGGCTTTTTACAAATATCAAATTAATGACAATATCGCCATCACTCCTGGCTTATTTTGGCTGATCAACCCCGGTCAAAATAGTAATAATACCAGTGTTATTATCGGTACACTGAGAACCACATTTACCTTCTAGCAATCCAGAAAATTTCCCCCTATACCTTCCTGTTTAGGGGGATTCAATATATCTAAGGAATCTCGATCATGTCAGTATCCCCTAGTCAGTCTGCCGATTATTATCTATCTCTCGCGGTTTCTCTGGCATCGGAATTCGCCATCGATGCAGTGGAGCGAGACCATCAGGGTGGAACCCCGAAACTGGCGCGCGATCGCCTCCGCCAAAGTGGTCTTTTGACCTTAATTATTCCCCGAGAATACGGTGGTTCTGGCGAGAGTTGGATTACCTTATTTCGCATCGTTCGAGAGTTCGCCCAAGTCGATAGCTCGATCGCTCATATTTTTTCCTACCATCATCTTGGGGTGATCGTTCCCCATCTTTTCGGGACGATCGAACACAAGGAATACTACTACAAGGAAACCATCCGACAGAATTGGTTTTGGGCGAATGCGTTAAATCCCTTGGATCGTCGGACAGCGATCGCTTCCGAGGGCGATATTTTCCGACTAGAAGGCAAGAAAAGCTTCTGTTCAGGTTCGTGGGATTCTGACATTTTACCCGTTACGGCGATCGATCAGCAGACGGGGAAAATATCGGTTCTTGTGGTTCCCACCCAGCGTGAGGGAGTAGAACTGCACGCCGATTGGGATAATATGGGTCAACGGCAAACCGATAGTGGTAGTGTTTCGTTTCATAATGTGGCGATTTACCCCCGGGAGTTTTTCGGTTCGCAAGCCTTTCCTGCGCCACCTTTCGCCACTTTCCGCGCCTGTTTAACCCAGTTGAATCTAGCCAATATCTACTTGGGGATTGCTCTGGGGGCTTTTGAGGCCGCAGGACGGTACACGAGAGAGCAAACCCGTCCTTGGCTAACTGCCGGGGTCGAGCGAGCGACGGAAGATCCCTATCTCCTGCATCGTTACGGCAGTCTGTGGGTCGATTTAGAGGCGGCCAGGGGTTTGGTTGATCGAGCAACGGAAATTCTACAGGACGCTTGGGAGGAACAATGGAATCTCACCGCAGAAAAGCGCGGTCGCTGTGCCGTTGCGATCGCAGTGGCTAAGGTGGCGGCGACACGGGTGGGATTAGAGGTGGTGAATCAAATGTTCGAGGTCATGGGGGCGAGGGCGACATCGAGTTCCTACGGGTTTGATCGCTACTGGCGGAATCTACGAACTTTTACCCTTCATGATCCTGTGGATTACAAAATTCGCGATCTGGGCAATTGGATTGTCAATGAAAAATTCCCGGAACCGAATTTTTATTCTTAATAACGCTCTCCTAAGAAACAGAGCTAGTTGCTGGACGACTTCGATTCTCGATCACGGGTTCCCTATTTTACCCACAACAGAAAATTCTCTCAAGGGATGGATTTTTAATTACATACACTATGTAATTAAAAACATATACTTTTTAGTGCGATTGGCAGGGGCGGAAATCGGGTGACTGAGTAGGAAGTCTTTTAAACCGAAATGAGGTTAAGAGCAATTGATATCTACATTAAGGTAATTTTAAGATCGCCACCTACCTAGAAAACAAGCCCCAACTCTATTCGGGTTATGGGGCAAATTCACGAAAAGTACATCGCTTTCGATGGAAAGTATATACCTTTCTACCAAAATTATAACTATTATGACACAGAACACGATAGGGGGGTGTTGCCTCTTGCATCATCTCAACAAGCAATTTAAATACGCGGGCAGCTTATCCCTGTTCTTATTACTAGACAAGGGCAGCTTTGTCGATATTAAACATCTGATTAGGTTTTGCCGAGCAGAATTATCCACCCTATTCCGTTAATCCTTCAGCGTGTTTAACCGAGCGTAGTTGGTTAAGAAATTGCTCTATTTCTTGAGTTTTATCAATCTTGGGTGGTAAATTAAAGCCATATTCAAGAGGAGCATCAATAACAATAATTTTTTGATTATTGATGTTACTTTCGTCAATCAACCATAAAGCATGGGTTTGATAAGCTGGAATCACTAATAATCTGACTATGATATTTTCTTCAGGGATATTTTCATCAATCCAGCTAATAGCTTGATCGAATTTTTGTGCTAATTCCGATTGAAAAATTTCATCCACAGACCAATCTGTAGGTTCACTGCCAAGGCTACTAGAGCGAGCGTAGGCGATCGGGGTATTATCTGATTTTACTTGCAGATGCCATTGCCCTGATGGATGAGCTAAACGGGTTAAATCGTTGGTTGGTTCAACCACTGCATTTGCGGGTAGATTCCAGACATCTACACTTTCATGCAAAGCAGGGGAAACTGCACCGAGAGACTCAGTTATTCTAGACAAGCTAAAACCTACTTTTCTTTGTAATTGAGTTAAAACGTCATCGGGTAAAGTTTTAAAATGTGCCATTTTAGTTTATCTCTTAATATTGATCCATGTCCATCGCCATTGACCTTCGCCATAGGCAGTTTTAACTCGATCATGGACTCTTAAAGGCATTAAATTTTTTCCTTTTACCTTGTTCCAAGGCTGAGCCTTGGAACTTAATATCTAAGGCTCTGCCTTACTTCAATGTATTATCCTTTAGGTAGAACCTGAAATCAAGCGTTCCCAGATAGAATCTGGGAACGAGACGACAAAAAATGCGATCGCACTGCACTAGAACAATACTAGCCAGCCGACTGCTTCTAGCACCTGTTCAGAGGTGATAACCCCAGCAACAGAAGCAGCCGCTTCAGTAGTGACAGCCTCAGTAACTACAGCACTTCCAGATTGTGCCGCAGCTGTTTCCACCATTGCTGCCGCCTCTGGACTGAGAGTAGATCCAGCAATATCTTGCACAGCTTGAGCGTTGGCCATGTGGGGAGCAGGATGAGCCGTTACCCATAGACTCATGATTAAAGCAATAGGATTCATTGCTACAACCTCAATATATAATTTTGTTAAACATGATAATTAATGAACTCATGAACTGGCAAGACGGCAAAAAACGGATATTGTCGGGAGTTTTATTAAGCCTCTTTACAAAAGTCGGAAAATAACGGATAATGTCGGAAGGTAAAGCTTAAAATTATAAAATAATCAGATATGGACACTCAAGAGGTTTTCAAAGAGATTGATAATCTTGTTTTTAGTCAAACAGGAAAACACCTTGACACCCTACAAATAGGCATTTTAAAAGGTGTTTTTAATGGACAAAAATATGCAAAAATAGCAGGAGAGTATAAATGTTCTGAAGGTCATGCTAGAGATAAAGGCTATGAACTTTTGCACATTCTCTCAGAAGCATTAGGCGAAGATTTAAACAAATCAAATGTTCGATCAGCAATTGAAAGATTAATAATTACTAATAGTAGCAATAACTTGGTTAATTCTGGACAAATTGACAAACTTAATTTTTGTCCTAACTCCCCTCAATCTCCTGAAAACTTAGCCACGGATAATTCTGATATAATTGAAACCGAAAACTTGTTGATTGAAGAAAAATTAAAAGAAGCAAAACTAGAAACCGTTCCCAGACTGGTGCAAGTAGGGCTAACTGCTGAACAAATTGCTCAAGCCCTCGATTTGCCTTTGTCATTAATTTTGGAAACTTTAAGGTAATTTCCTAATGGATAGCACAATAGTTTTTTTGTCAAAATCTCAGAAAGAATCGAGGCAATGTTATTCTTCATGTCTCTCTGCTTATTAGTTTATAATCTCGGTGAGGGAGAATTGAGAAACAACTTACAGCCTTTCTCATAAAGATGAAGTATAACCTAAATTGGTATCTACGACCGAAGACCAGTTAATGTTAACCGTTCTGGCGTTCCCAAAAAAGAGAAACTTGTACCTCATTATTAGAAAAAAATTTCCAAGCAATGCCGCTCAAAACCCTTTAATTCTGAAGATAATCCTAAGATTCACCCCGAAAAAGAGCCAGAAAGGTGAGGATAGCTAGGATGGAAGTGAAAAGCAATTTTGACTCGAAATTATCCCAAGGGATCGATCGCATTTAACGAAACCCTTACCCTAACAGCATAGGACAAGAGAAGGACTTACTAAGGAGAAACCCAGCCATGAAAATCGGCGTAATCAAAGAAAGTGACCAAGGCGAGGCGCGGGTGGCGCTAGTGCCGGATACCGTCGCCCGTTTAGTCAAGGCGGGATTTGAGGTAATTGTCCAAAATGGGGCGGGAATTAGCGCTAACTTTGCCGATAGTGCCTATAGTGCCGTGGGAGCCGCCCTGAGCGAAAACAGCGAATATATCTATGAAACTGCTGATATTATTCTCAAAGTGGTCCCTCCTAGCGATAGCGAGATCGATCGCCTCAAAAATGGTGGTATCCTCATCGGCTTTCTCGATCCCCTGCGTCAACCCCGGCGCATTGCCAAATTAGCCGAGCGCGGGATCACCGCTTTGAGCATGGAATTAATTCCCCGCAGTAGTCGCGCCCAGAGTATGGATGCCCTCTCCTCTCAGGCTAACCTCGCCGGTTACAAAGCGGTACTCCTCGCCGCCGTTGAGCTGCCGAAAATGTTCCCGATGATGACTACCGCCGCCGGTACGATCGCCCCAGCCAAAGTGCTGGTATTGGGGGCAGGAGTTGCCGGATTGCAAGCTTGCGCTACCGCCCGCCGTTTGGGGGCAGTGGTGGAGGCTTTTGATATTCGTCCCCAAGTCAAAGAAGAAGTGCAGAGTGTCGGGGCGAAATTTATTGAAATGCCCCTAGAAGAAGATACCGTCGCCGATAACGGTTACGCCAAAGAGGTTTCCCTTAGCACACAGGAGCGCATTTGTCAAGCCCTAACGGAACCAATTAAGCGGGCTGATGTGGTGATCACCACCGCCCAAGTACCGGGGAAACAGGCCCCGCTGCTAGTCACCAAAGAAATGATCGCCACCATGAAAGCGGGGTCGGTAATCGTTGATTTAGCGGCGGAACAGGGCGGAAATTGCGCCTACACCCAACCGGGACGAGAAATCATCGTTAATGGGGTAAAAATCGTCGGAGCCGTTAATCTTCCTGCCACAGTGGCCACCAATGCCAGCCAGATGTACGCCAAAAACCTGCAAATGCTGCTACAGCTTCTAGTCAGCAAAGAGGGCAGTTTAAACCTCGATTTTGCCGATGACATCATTGATAGTGCCTGTGTCACCCACGCCGGCGAAATCCGCAACCAACGCATTAAATCCGCCCTCAGTGAACAGTTATCCGCTTTTTAGCTATCAGGATTCAGGAGTCAGTATTCAGTATTCAGGAGGCAGTATTCTCCCCACTTCCCCAATCCCCCACTTCCCTATCCCCCAACCCCTATCCCCAACCCCCATCCCCTTTTTACTTAACCAATGACTGCCCAACTTTTAACCGCTTTAGTGGTATTTGTCCTCGCTTCCTTTGTCGGTTTCGAGGTAATCAATAAAGTCCCTCCCACTCTCCATACACCCCTGATGTCGGGAGCGAATGCAATTTCAGGTATCGCCGTTGTCGGTGCGCTCCTCATCGCCGGAGGCACGGATTGGCACCAATTAACCGTAATTTTAGGGTTAATTGCCGTTATTTTGGCGATGGTTAACGTGGTCGGTGGTTTTGTCGTTACCGATCGAATGCTGCAAATGTTCAAGAAAAAAGAGGCTAAATCATGAATAATGCCCTTATCACAGGGATCGAGTTGTCCTATCTACTTGCCGCCATTTTATTTATCATCGGTCTTAAACAATTATCTTCCCCCGCTACCGCCCGTCAAGGCAATTTTCTGGCTGCCATCGGGATGCTAATCGCCATTATTGCCACCTTAATCAATCAAGAAATCCTCAGCTATGGTTTAATCGCCGTGGCGTTGGTGATTGGCTCGATTATCGGCCTAGTTTCGGCGCAAAAAGTCCCGATGACAGCTATGCCCCAAATGGTGGGGATTTTTAACGGTTTAGGCGGTGCTGCCAGCGCTTTAATTGCCATTGGCGAATACTGGCGTTTACTGCAAAGTGGTGAAAATATTGCCTTTGACTCGATACTGATCGCTATTTTGGGTATATTGATCGGTGGTGTCACTTTTACCGGTAGTGTCCTCGCTTTTGCCAAATTACAGGAATTAATCAGTGGCGCGCCCGTAACTTTTCCTTTCCAACAACCCTTTAACATTCTCTTGCTACTCACCTTTTTAGGGGGTAGTGTCTATCTCTTTTTTGATCCCACCTCGATCGATGTTTTCCTGACCTTGGTGGCACTTTCCCTAATTTTCGGGGCTTTATTCGTGCTTCCCATCGGCGGCGGCGATATGCCCGTGGTTATCTCCCTCTTAAACTCTTTTTCGGGACTTGCCGCCAGCGTAGTCGGTTTTATCCTGATGAATAGTATGCTGATCATCGCCGGTGCTTTGGTGGGTGCGTCGGGGATTATCCTGACTCAGATCATGTGTAAAGCCATGAATAGATCCCTGGCTAGTGTACTATTTGGGGCATTCGGGACAGGTGCTAGTGCCGGGGGCGAAGCGAGCGCCACTTCTAGCCTTGATAAATCAGTTCATGCTATTGATTCAGAAGAAGGGGCAATGATGCTCGGTTATGCGCGTTCTGTGGTGATTGTACCCGGTTACGGCATGGCGGTGGCCCAAGCACAACACGCAGTGCGAGAATTAGCCGAACAGTTGGAAAAAAATGGCGTTGAGGTTAAATATGCTATTCACCCCGTGGCGGGAAGAATGCCCGGCCACATGAATGTATTATTGGCCGAAGCTAATGTTCCCTATCCGCAACTCTACGATATGGATGATATTAATCCTGAGTTTGAGCGCGTCGATGTGGCGTTAATTATTGGGGCGAATGATGTGGTTAATCCCGCTGCCCGTCACGATAAAGCTAGTCCCATTTATGGAATGCCAATTCTCGACGTGGATAAGGCACAGCACACGATCGTGATTAAGCGGAGTATGCGATCGGGTTTTGCCGGGGTAGAAAACGAATTATTCTACAATCCCAAAACCTTTATGCTCTTTGGTAGCGCTCAAGATGTGGTAGCACAATTAGTATCACAAGTCAAGGATTTGTCATAATTCTTGACAAATAGGACGGGGTGAAAACCCCGTCTTTTTTTATCTGATTTTCCAGAGTTTAAAGATAATCCAGAACTAATTCCCCTTTGCTCACTTTTTCGGTAATTAAAGTTCTGACTAACTCTAATTCTTCCAGGGTCACTTTACCATCAGACCTCATAGCTAGGGCGATTCTTTCCCTTTCCCCTTGAGTGATCACGCCATCAACACTAGCCTGTTCGATAATAGCGCGCAACTTTTCTAGTTCCTGTTGTTCTTCTGCGGTTAATTCTGCTTGATTAGGACGAGATATTTCCATAAAAATTTCTCCTTGAGTGATCGACACAAACTTGATAATTTTTTTCTAAGTAGTAGAACCCATGGCAGTTATCCCCAGTCAGCATCAGCAATCAGGGACAATGATTTTAGCAAGAGCTAGACCTTGATTCTTGACAGGGAGCCACTAAACCTCAACAGATGATCGATGATAACTGATAGAGCTTACAGTATAGTGATTAATAGAAGCATTTTGCAAAGAATTATCGAGATAAAGAATGGATATTCGATCGACTGACACCTCGCCCCTTACTTGGACAGGAGATACTTTAGCCCTAGGTTTACCAGAAGGAGCCATCGAGATTGCAGGAGAATTGGCAGAATTAAACGATAAACTAGGGGGAAACCTAGGGGATCTCATCTCCGAGACGGAATTCGAGGGAAAATTAGGCAGCAGTGCGGCGACTCGTCTAGGTGGTGGTCCGATTCGCAAATTAATCCTGGTGGGATTGGGAAAAACTGCCGATTTCGACCTGCAAACCCTGCGTCTAGCGGCTGCTGCGATCGCTCGTCTGGCCAAACAACAAAAAAGCCAAGCTCTGGCCATCAGTTTACCAGTAGTTGGCGATCAGTCCGCCACTGCCGGAGCAATCACGGAAGGGCTGCTGCTGGCCACTCATCAGGATACCCGCTTCAAGTCCACTAAGGAGGAAAAAGGAGCCAAATTAGAAACCGTCGAGTTATTGGGTTTAGGAGAGCAAGCATCGGCGATCGCCAAGTCCGAGCAAATCTGTTCCGGGGTGATTCTGGCCAGAGAATTAGTCAATGCTCCCGCTAACACCGTCACCCCCCTGACCATGGCAGAAACCGCCGAGCAAATTGCCAGCGAATACGGATTAAGTCTCAAAATTCTGGAACAGGAAGAATGCGAAAGCTTGGGCATGGGAGCCTTCTTAGGAGTGGCCAAAGCCTCGGATATTCCCCCAAAATTCCTTCATTTAATCTATAAACCCCAAGGAACCCCGAAACGTAAACTAGCAATCGTCGGTAAAAGTTTAACCTTTGATTCCGGCGGTTTGAATATTAAAGGGGCTGGCAGTGGCATCGAAACCATGAAAATGGATATGGGGGGTGGTGCCGCCACCCTAGGCGCAGCCAAGGCGATCGCCCAATTACAGCCAGAAGTGGAAGTACACTTTATCTGTCCGGCTACGGAAAATATGATTAGTGGTCGCGCTATGCACCCCGGGGACATTTTAACCGCTTCTAACGGCAAAACTATTGAAGTCAATAACACCGATGCCGAGGGACGATTAACCCTGGCCGATGGCTTGGTTTTTGCGGAAAAATTAGAGGTGGATGCGATCGTGGATCTAGCCACTTTAACCGGGGCCTGTGTCATCGCTTTGGGGGACGATATCGCCGGTTTATGGAGTAGCGATGAGAGTCTCACTGTTCAACTCCAAGAGGCCGCTAAATTAGCCGGCGAAAAATTCTGGCCAATGCCCCTAGAAGAAAAATATTTCGAGGGGATGAAGTCTCAAATTGCCGATATGAAAAACACCGGCCCGCGCCCCGGCGGTTCCATTACAGCCGCTTTATTTTTGAAGCAATTCATTAATAATACTCCCTGGCTCCACCTAGATATCGCAGGACCGGTCTGGTCCGATAAGGAAAATGGCGTTAATAATTCCGGGGCCACCGGTTTTCCCGTCCGCACTCTAGTTAATTGGGTAATGGCCAATAATTAAGTTATCGGTAAGCAGTAAGCGGTATTAGGTGAGGAGTATTTTCACTGTTTACTGTTTACCGATCCCTGAAAAATCTGCCCCACCCCTCACCCCTATCTCAAGGTCGCGAGAGGACTCCCGTTAAACTGCGTAGCGGTTAACGGGAGATGAATCGCGACCAGAATGAAACTAACGCAGTAGCCTTTCCACTTTTGGGGAGTTTTGGTTCTCGACGTATTTTTTTAGTTGTTCGACAGTAACGTCGCCACAACTAGCCACGAAATAAGCTCCCGCCCAAAAATAGGGTTTGTTGTCGAAATACTTTGCCGCCAAATCCGGAAATTCTTGTCTAATTAAGCGACTACTAACTGTTTTAAGGTTAGCGATTAGTTTGGTCCATGATTGTAATTAGTTGATATACTAGGCAGTAAGTGTTACAATTTAACTATACATCACATCACGAAACTAACGACAGTGATAACGCTTACCTACCAGTACAAACTAAAGGTAAACAAGAAACAGGAACGAGAGATTGTCCACATTCTTGATGTTTGTAAGAGCGTTTATAATTACGCGCTCTCGGAACGGAAAGATTGGTTAAACTCTCGAAAGTGTCTTGCGGATCGCTGTTCGCTAGTTTCTGAGTACATAATTCCTGCGGATCAACCCTATCCAAATTACTTCGTTCAAGCTAAAAATCTAACGGAAGCTAAAAAAGTTTACCCGATATTAAAGACGGTTAACGCTCAAGTCTTACAGCAAGTTTTAAAAACTGTAGATAAAGCGTTTGACCAGATAAAATCGAAAGGCTTTGGCTTTCCTAGATTTAAGAAAAAGATGCGGAGTTTTGTTTTTCCTGCGCTGTCAAAAAACTTTCTAGGTGATGAATACTTAAGTTTTCCACAATTGGGAAAAATTCGGATTAGGAAATCTAGGAAGTACCCGTCTGGGTTCGAGCCTAAACAAGCTCGAATTATCCAAAAAGCGTCGGGATTTTACGTTTCGGTTTCCTTCCAATCTCCGGAATTAGTTCCCGATATGACAGTAGGGAAGACCTGTTTAGGAATTGACGCGGGAATTGAAAGTTTTGTCGCTACTTCACGGGGAGATTTAATCAAAGCCCCTCGATTTTTGTTGAAAGTACAGAGTAAGCTTAAATTGCTACAAAGACGCTTGAAACATCAAGTCAAAGGCTCGAACAATTGGTTGAAACTCCAAGATAAGATGGCGAGATTACACGAAAAAGTGTCTAATACTCGTAGAGATTGGCATTTTAAGTTAGCTCATTACCTTTGCGATCTCGCTGATAATATCTTTGTTGAAGATATTAACTTCGTTTCCTGGTCTAGAGGGATCGTTAGAAAACAATCTCTGGATTCAGGTATCGGTAGTTTTATTAACGAGATATTACCGTTTGTCGCTTGGAAACGGGGAAAATATTATCTTAAAGTCGATAAAAACGGAACCTCGCAAGAGTGTCCGAATTGTGGCGCAATTACTGGTAAAAAAGCGTTATCGGAAAGAGTTCACCGGTGTGATTCTTGCGGCCACATTGAACCGAGAGATACGGCATCAGCGAAGGTAATTGAGAACCGAGGAAAAAATGCGGTCGGACTGACCGTGTTAGAAAACGCTCGCGGAGGCGATTTGACGGGGATCGACTGGGTTAAACTCGGTCGATCTAGTTAAAAGCCTAAGAACCGAGAATCCCCCGCTACACCGCGCGAGCGGTTAGCGGGGGAGAGTCAATCCCTAATAACTGATAACTGCTAGACTAATTGGGTGATGCTTGCAAGATTAATAAAACCAGTGTCGAGATTAGAATGCAGGGACTTTTAAGAAAACTTTGGCGCGCGATCGAAAACTTTTTTACCCGACTTTTGGGGGGACAAGGGGGAAAGGGGAGAGTACAAGCGATCGAATCTGTTCCCCTAACCGATACAGATTACGAGTTTCTCTATATGCAGTTACTCGATGGAGTGGCCCACGGTTGGCACGAAGGCAGAATTCTGAGATTTTTTGAGAAATTGGGCGATCGAGGTCGGCAAAAAGATTGGGTAGAATGGTTAGAGCGCTTTGGCACCCGTCTGCAATCCTCCGCTTCCCTTAACCAACTTCTCGCCACCAGAATGATCCGTTTGGGAGAATTAGCTCGCGCTTTCCCGGGGATTGAACGCATTGGTGAAGCTTCCTACGAGATCGGTTATCAACTCTACACCAAAGAAACTGCCACTTTAATCTGGGAATACGCCGGCGAAGATGAGGCCCCGGGCAGTTATTCCCAGCCGCAACCCCCAGAAAATCTCTCATATTCGGGTGAAACTAGCGATTTTAACGGTGCTGACCCAGAAAATCCCCAATTAGAAACCCTGACCCTCGATGAATTATTTAACCGTCTCCAAAACGATCCTACCCTAGCGGGCCAAATGGCCGAACAATTAGGCATCGAAAATAAGGACGCAGAAAGCATTATTGATAGTCTCATCGCTCAATTTTCCTCACAGGAAGGCAAAATCCCTGAAACTGCCGCAGATTGGTTTAATCAGGGCTTAGAACAGGCAAATTTAGGCAATTGGTCAAATGCGATCGCTGATTGGGAACAGGCCTTGACGATCGATCCCCAATTAGCCTCGGCCTGGCATAATCGTGGTAGTGCCTTAGCCATGATTGGTAACTACGAAGAAGCTTTAAATAGTTATGATCGCGCCCTAGAAATCACCCCCAACGATCACCAAGTCATTAACGCTAGAGGCAGCGCCCTATACGGACTGCAACGTTGGCAAGAAGCGTTAGAATGTTGGCAACAGGTGCTAGAAGCGGACGATAATTTTTATCAAGCTTGGTACAATCGCGGCAGTACCCTAGAAAATTTGGGCGAAACCCAAGCAGCGATCGCCTGTTATCAAAAAGCTTTAGGGATTGCGCCAGATTTTGAGCTTGCCCAAACTCGTCTAGAGGCTTTACTAGGGCAAAAACCGCCCGAAGACGACGGTAATCCCCCCGCCTGATTCAATCTGAACTTGAGCAGTCAACAGCCTACAATGAGGAGAGGATAGAGACTAATTTTAATGAATCATGCCCAGCAATGAGTATAAAAAGCAAACCTCCTTCACAATCTCGCCTGATCGGTAATGTTTTATTAGCCGTAGGCGGCTTATTTCTGATTGTTAACCTTCTTTTCCCGCAATTATTTGGCCCTAGCGTCCCCAAAGTTCCCTATAGTCTTTTTATCGACCAAGTGGAAGATGGCAACGTCGCTAGGGTATCCGTGGGACAGAATGAGATTCGTTATCAGCTTAAAAACGACCAAGAGGGCAACTACGGACGAATTTTCAGCACTACACCGATTTTTGACCTAGAATTGCCCAAACGTCTAGAAGCTAAGGGCGTAGAATTCGCCGCTGCGCCGCCGCCAAAAAATGGCTGGATTGGCAGTGTCCTTAGTTGGGTGATTCCTCCCCTGATTTTTGTCGGTATTTGGCAATTTTTCCTCGCTCGCAGCGGTGGCGGTGGTCCAGCCGGGGCTTTATCGATTACCAAAAGTCGCGCTAAAGTCTATGTGGAAGGAGATACCACCAAAACCACTTTTAAAGATGTGGCCGGTGTGGAAGAAGCGAAAACCGAATTAGCCGAAATCGTCGAATTTCTCAAATATCCCCAACGTTACATTCAAATCGGGGCGCGGATTCCCAAGGGTGTCCTCCTCGTCGGTCCGCCGGGGACAGGGAAAACCCTGCTGGCAAAAGCAGTAGCGGGAGAAGCGGGAGTTTCTTTTTTTAGTATCTCGGGTTCGGAATTCGTGGAACTCTTTGTCGGTGCGGGTGCGGCCCGAGTGCGAGATCTGTTTGAACAGGCCAAGAAAAAAGCCCCCTGTATTATTTTTATCGATGAATTAGACGCGATCGGTAAATCTCGCGCTAACGGTAATTTTATGGGGGGTAACGATGAACGGGAACAGACTTTAAACCAATTATTGACGGAAATGGACGGTTTTAACGCTGGTGATGCGACGGTAATCGTGCTGGCCGCTACTAATCGCCCTGAAACTCTTGATCCCGCCCTTTTACGCCCCGGCCGTTTTGATCGCCAAGTGTTAGTTGATCGTCCCGATCTGGCTGGACGCTTAAAAATCCTCGAAATCTACGCAGGTAAGGTAAAATTAGGAGCGGGTGTGGATTTAAAACAGATTGCTACCCGTACCCCCGGTTTTGCCGGTGCTGACTTAGCTAATCTAGTCAATGAGGCGGCTTTATTGGCAGCCCGCAATCAACGCAGTACCGTTGCCCAAGAGGACTTTAATGAGGCAATCGAGCGGGTAGTGGCCGGTTTAGAGAAGAAAAGCCGGGTTCTCTCGGAAAAAGAGAAGAAAATCGTCGCTTATCACGAAGT
Organism: Microcystis flos-aquae FACHB-1344; assembly: GCF_014698375.1. NCBI lineage: Bacteria > Bacillati > Cyanobacteriota > Cyanophyceae > Chroococcales > Microcystaceae > Microcystis > Microcystis flos-aquae. Next base: position 26,733 of record NZ_JACJSW010000236.1, read on the forward strand.
TGGTCACGCTCTCGTTGGTGCAGTTATGCCGGGGGGTGGTAAAGTTGCTAAGATTTCGATCGTGCCTCGCGGCATGGCAGCCCTCGGTTATACCCTGCAAATGCCCACGGAAGACCGTTTCCTGATGGATGATACGGAATTACGCGACCAAATTGCTACTCTTTTAGGTGGTCGGGCCGCGGAAGAAATTGTCTTTGGTAGTATTACTACTGGGGCCGCTAATGACCTGCAGCGGGCGACGGACTTGGCCGAACGCATGGTGACTACCTATGGTATGAGTAAGACCCTAGGTCCCCTGGCCTACGAAAAAGGTCAACAGAATAGTTTTCTGGGAGATGGTATGATCAATCCCCGGCGTTTGGTTAGCGATGATACGGCCAAAGCGATCGATAATGAAGTGAAAGAGATTGTCGAAAATGGTCATCAGCAGGCCCTGGATATTCTCGCTCAAAATCGCGATTTGCTCGAAGAAATTGCCCAAGAAATCCTCAGTAAAGAGGTGATTGAAGGGGAACAATTGCAAGCACTGCTCGATCGCGTTAAACCCCTCGATCGAGAACCTGTTACTGTTTAGATTGATTTGATTTTTACCTTACCCCATCTTTCTTCAAGATGGGGTTTTTTCTATTAGACCTCGTCTAAGAGCTAATTTCACGACCGAGGTACGCAAGCGTCTCTAGAACAGATTGAAGCAAGGATCGCCGCTGCTCGACGACAATATCTAAGTTAGCCCACATATACTTTACGTCTTTGTAGGCATTGTCCAGCAAGGCAAGTAATAATTCGCGATCTCCTGCGATGTCTTTTTGGGATGGATCACAAGTTGGTTGGGGTAATAAGTCCGCTGGTGGAGAAGGAGGGAAGGGCGATCGCTCGGACTCTAGCTGTTGAATCGTTTGTTGTAAATTTTCAATCACCCCATACATTTCCATCGGGTCAAAAACCCGCAAGAGACTGGTTTGTGTAACAATGCCCAACCCCCGCCCCCAGTTCCAAGAAACCACCAAACGCCCCACCCGCCGTTTTTGCATTTCCTGATGGGCCGTCCACAGGGAATCCTCGGGGCTGAGGAGAAATAACGGCGTACTCATCACCGTCTGGGCCCTAGTTTTGTGCAGATCGATTTGAACTGCTTGAAATTGGACAAGATCTCGCTCTGTCACAATACCAACCGGGCAGTCATTGTCTTCTGAATCTCGTTGGGTGATCACCACACAACTGACACGATGTTCAGCCATTAACTGGGCCAATTGCAAGACTGTGGCGGTGAGTGGGGCCTGTACCACTTGACTGGTCATCACATCGGATACGCGACGAAACCGCAATAGATTGGCCGGACGCAATATCTGGCGAATACTTTCATGGGAGATCACCCCGACTAACTGTCCTTGGTCATCGACAATCGGCAAATGGCGAATGCGGTAGCGCCGAAACAAAAACAGGGCAGCAAAAATGTCTTGAGCAGATTGCTGGGGCAACGTGATCAGGGGATGTACCATCACATCGGCAACGGTTGTCTCGGACAGGTTAATCCCTTGAGCGGTGAGTCGCACCACATCGCGTTCTGTCAAAATTCCTAATAACTCTTGCCCCTGCACCACCAGCAGACAGCTAACACGCACCTCTCCGGCCGGAGCAGCTAGAGGGGATAGGTCATCGGTGAGTAAACACAGACGGCTATGGGCCTGACCGATTAGGGCGATCGCATCCGCCAGAGAAGTGGTTGGCGGCACCGTCAAGGGTTGGCGATTGATCGCTTTTTCCAGATCGGGGGCCCAACTCAGAGGTGTATCAAAGGACATCAGCACCATCCTGCAATCGCAAAGGCCAAGATAGACAGAACAGCCACTGGGCAAAGAACCCAGACTCTCAGAGTTGCTAAAACCCGTTCTAAAACTATCTCAAAGTGTAGCGTCATTTAACTTTTTCCTAAAAGATGTAACGTTTTGTTACAATTTTTATTAAACTCGTAAAGATTTTAGACCCACTTCGGTGTATCATAGAGGGATGTAACAAGTTAAAGCCTGAAACTTTTTATTTAGGGGTTACTCAGCCTCTAATGGTTTCAGGAGCGGCATCACCAGACGCTGGGGTGAGTACTTCTGGGTTCTGGTCGGCCTGAAGGGTTACTCCGGAAATTCTGGACACCTTTCCATATAGTCGATCTAGCACTCGCTTTACGGAAATACGCTGCCATGGTTGACCACGTTTGGTGGTGTAGCCCTGTTCATTAAGCCAATCGGCGATCTTCTGCAAGGATTTCCCTGATTTGTGATGACGGCGAATCAGTTCAATGACCCGGCACTCTTCCGGATCATCCACTAATTCACCATCGATCGATCGTTGTCCAAAGGCAGGGGAGCCGTAGCCCGCATAACCACCGTTGCTTGCTTTTGCTTGTCTACCTTGTTCTAGCCGCTCCCAGGCAGATAAATCGTTTGAAGGGGTCGCTGTCATAGGGGATGTCAATGCAATAACTTGCAAAACCATATTACCGTAACTTAACGTCGCAAATTTGTTTTGATTGGGAGCAGCCGATGACGACTTACAAAGTAAAACCCCTGCATGAGCAGGGACTAGATATCACCATCGATGTCTGGGACGACCAAACTATAGACGATACCCCCGGGAGGTGGACATTGACTGATGCCATTTTTCTTTATTCATAGTCCTGAACCCCAACCCCTTTCTGGGGGAAAGTTACAGAGTCAAAAGCCAAGCATTTTTAGATGAGGAGCGGTTCAAAGCTGAATTTATATTGTAAAACGCAGCGATCAGAGAATTTGTCCTAAGTTACACAGCATCAATCTGGAGATATAAACATGGGTACGGCTACATTTATTCAAGATGAAACTGAATTTGATTCCCTGTTAAAGAGTGAATCACTGTTGGTGGTAGATTGCACGGCAACCTGGTGTGGACCTTGCAAACTGGTGGCGCCGTTGATCGATCGATTGGCCGATGACTATCGCGATCGCGCCAAAGTCTTCAAACTTGACCTGGACAGTAACAAACCCGTAGCCAAACGCTTTGGAATTAAAAGTATTCCGGCTGTCATGGTATTTAAACAGGGGAAATTGATAGAAACATTAGTTGGGGTTAAACCCTATGAAGAATTTACCGCTGCAGTAGAACGACAATTATAGTCTTCCACTCTGGACAAACGTCCGACCTTAACCCTTTCCTTCTCACACCACTATTCAATTTTGAGGTATGGCGTTGAACAAGCTGATAGAAATTCGATGTCCCAACTGTGGCAGCGTAGCTCAAAGGCTCTTGAGCGATCGCCTACCCGCAGGATATAAGTGTCCGGCCCGGCAGGTTGCTCAGACGGAATGCCCAGTGTGTGATTATTTCATCGCCATGTGTTGGCAAAACGGCGCTGTGCTGGAGGCCTATGCTCCCGGCATTCAGGGGAACACAGCCGCCGCTACCCCGTCCCAGCCAAAATCAGCGAGCGCCCATTGGCCCTGGTCATCTCTGTTGACAGTGGCACTCAGCCCACAAGAGTCTAGGAAATTGCTATCGGGACAACCCTAGTCAACTTTTGCATTTATACCAGTTCTTTCATTTAAAAAAAACCAAACCATATATGCTACAAGCTCAAGAAATTATGACCCAAAACGTTGTCACCATTCGTGGTTCGGCAACGGTTGCCGATGCCGTGAAATTGATGAAAGAAAAAAAACTGCGAGGGTTGATTGTCGAACCGCGCCATGAACAGGACCCTTATGGAATTGTCACCGAAACCGACATCGTTTACAAAGTGGCGGCCTTTGGCCACGATCCTAAAACTATGCGGGTCTATGAAATTATGGCCAAGCCCTGTGTGGTCGTCAATCCCGAACTGGGGGTGGAATATGTGGCTCGGTTATTTGCTCAAACCCGCATTCGCCGCGCACCGGTGATTCAGGGCAAAACTTTGCTGGGCATTATTTCTGTCAGTGATATTCTCTTCAAGAGCGATTTTGTCGAAAAGCCCAAGCGGTTGTTCATCGAAGATGAAATTGAAGCAGCCCGGGAAGACGCGCGGGCAATTTGTGCGGCCAAGGGTGAAATCTCTCCCGATTGCGCCGCAGCCTGGGATGTGGTGGAGGAACTCCAGGCCGAAGCCTCCCATCAACGGGTCAAAAAACAGGGGAGTAACTCACTTCAGTCTTACTGCGAAGCCAATCCCGATGCCTTAGAGTGCCGCATTTATGAGGATTAAATCCTGGCGGGTTTTGGGAGAATCGATCGCCTTGAGGATTTCGCCGATCGGTTTCCCCACGCGATCGAGTTCTCGAACATTCTCCACCTTTTCGGATGCGATATAGATCGATCGCTTGCGCTTGCCGAATTCGACTTGATAGGGGGTCTGTGGGTGCTTATGCCCCTAATTCCCCTGAGAGGAGATAATCAAGAAAAGTCTTGGCGATCACGGATAGTTTTTTATCCTTGGGATAAACCACATACCAATGGCGTTGGATGGGAAAATCTTCCACGTCAAGGATGGTAAATTCCCCATGAGGATTATCTAAATTTAAGACGTGCTGAGACAGAACCGAAATTCCTAAACCACCGGCGACCGCTTGTTTAATGGCTTCATTATTGCCGATTTCCAAACGCAAAGATACAGTGATGCCATGGTCGAGAAAAATTTGCTGTACTGCCCGTCTAATTCCCGATCCCATTTCCCGCATAATAAAAGGTTCCCCTTGCAGCCGTTTAATCGGAATTTTTTTCTGTCCCGCTAGGGGGTGATCTTTGCGGGCAATAACCACAAGGGGGTTTTCCAGAAACGGTTGAATCTCCAGGTTTAGATCTTCGGGGGGTTCGCTTAAAATATATAGGTCATCAACATTATTGATTATCCTTGCTTCTAGATCTTGGTGATTGGTCAATTCTAGGGACACATCTACCCCTTGGTACTGTTGACAAAAAGGACCTAGGATCTGAGGGATTAAATATTGGGCTGTGGATACCGCCGCTAAACGCAGTTTACCCTGTTTAATCCCCTTGATATCAGCGATCGCCATCTCAAAGTTATCAAGATCCTTGAGGACTGCCTGACAGGTTACTAATAAACTGCGTCCGGCCTCGGTTAAATACAAACGTTTGCCTATCTGTTCGAATAAGGGCAGACCCACTGCTTTAGTCAGTTGTTTCATCTGGGTAGAAACCGTGGGTTGGGTGATCGATAGTTCTTCAGCAGCTTTGGTGAAACTGCCATGACGAGCGGTCGCTTCAAAGACGATCAGTTGATGTAAAGTGGCTTGAATCAAGAGAAGCCTCTAGAGCGCTACACTTCTGTTACTGCCTTGAGGAGCTTTGCTAAACAGAAGCAGGAATGGAGGGGAACGGGTGAAAACTTCCCACACTGCTTATATCATAGGTTTAAATCAATACTTTTGTAAAGATATATCGATTTAAACTCAATTTACAAAAATTTGCTTGTCAAGATATCCGTTCTAGTATAGATTTATAACAATCAATCTTTAAAAACCATAAACTTTTGTCTATCAAGGCTGGTCTGTCAACCGCCGGCTTTGTTGTGGACAAAAATCCTTTGCTCAGTTGGATTCTCATGGAAATAACCAATCGTATTCATTTTGACAATTTGCGGGGCGATATCTTCGGTGGTGTAACAGCTGCCATCGTTTATCACCCTCTAGCTCTCGCCTTTGGGGTAGCTTCTGGGACAGGGGCGATCGGGGCCAGTTTAACCGCCAAAAATCCCGAATTAGGCTTACCTGCGGACTTGACGCTGTCCAAAGTTCTGCCCGCAACAGGTTTGCTTAAGGGGTAAAGAGCCTTATACCATTTTTCACAAGTAATGGCAGAGATGGTTAATTGCCCTCACCCCTAACCCCCCCACCCCCCCTGCCCCCCCGACATCGGGGGGCAAGATACCTGCCAAGAATAAAGAAAAATGGTATTACTCTTACTCTCTTTCAGCTTTTGAAAGTTCATTTAGTTCGTTTATATTCAATACTCCTCATCAGGGGAGGCCTAAGGAGGTATTCGTGGATTTTTTGTCATTGTTTTTCCTAGACTTTGTTAAGCAGTTGCAGTCCCCAACACTGGCCTTTTTGATTGGTGGGATGATCATTGCTGCTCTCGGAAGTGAATTGGTCATTCCCGAGTCAATTTGTACGATCATTGTCTTTATGCTGCTGACCAAAATCGGTCTGACTGGCGGGATTGCCATCCGCAATTCCAACCTGACGGAAATGGTATTACCAATGATCTTTGCCGTAATAGTAGGGATTATTGTGGTCTTCGTCGCGCGCTATACCTTAGCCAATCTGCCCAAGGTGAAAGTGGTCGATGCGATCGCAACTGGGGGGTTATTTGGAGCCGTGAGTGGCTCGACTATGGCAGCCGGTCTGACGGTACTCGAAGAACAAAAGATACCCTACGAGGCCTGGGCTGGCGCACTCTATCCCTTCATGGATATCCCGGCGCTGGTAACGGCGATCGTGGTGGCTAACATTTATCTTAACAAGAAGAAAAACAAAGAAGCGGCCTACGACCGCGAGTCTTTTAGCAAGCAGCCGGTGGCGGCCGGGGATTATTCCGATCAGCAGGATTATCCCAGCAGTCGGCAGGAGTATCTCAGCCAGCAGCAGCCGGCGGATAATCGGGTCAAGATCTGGCCGATCATTGAGGAAAGCCTTCGCGGACCGGCCCTATCGGCCATGTTATTAGGTTTGGCTTTGGGCATATTCACCCAGCCGGAAAGTGTCTATAAAAGCTTCTACGATCCCCTCTTTCGCGGCTTGCTTTCGGTCTTGATGCTAGTCATGGGGATGGAGGCTTGGTCACGGGTGGGTGAACTGCGTAAGGTAGCCCAGTGGTATGTTGTCTATAGCGTCATAGCACCGTTTGTACATGGGCTAATCGCCTTCGGTCTCGGCATGATTGCCCACTACGCCACCGGGTTCAGCTGGGGCGGTGTGGTCATGCTGGCCGTCATCGCTTCCTCTAGTTCCGACATCTCTGGACCACCCACGTTGCGGGCCGGTATCCCCTCGGCTAATCCCTCCGCCTATATAGGCGCGTCCACGGCCATCGGTACACCCGTAGCGATCGGCTTGTGCATACCGTTCTTCGTTGGTCTCGCCCAGGCCCTCAGCGGCGGCTAGGATTGTGGTCTGTGGGCGTTCCCTTGACGGGGTCTACCAAGCAAATAAATGTACACACTTAAGGAGATAATCAACATGGCCAAACCAGCCAAAAAGCTCGTCATCGTCACAGAAAAGATTTTGTTGAAAAAAGTCGCCAAGATCATCGAAGAATGCGGGGCGAGTGGTTACACGGTGATGGATACTGGCGGTAAAGGCAGTCGCAACGTGCGCTCGTCGGGACAACCCCACGTTTCCGAAACCGACAGTAATGTTAAGTTCGAGATACTTACCCCCGATCGAATTATGGCCCAAAATATTGCCAAGCAGGTTGCCGAGCAGTTTTTCCTCAATTTTGCGGGCATGATCTATCTCTGTGATGCGGAGGTTCTGTACGGACAGAGTTTCTGTGGACCAGAGGGCTGTGATATCTAACCGGACCATGACTCCGGCACTCTAGGGCCACCGCATCTGCAGCCTGACTGTCCTTGAGCGGTGGCCCTTTTTCCTATCCCCCAGTTTTATGACCACCTAAAACCTTTAACCCTCATCCCTTTAAACTTATGATTTTGTCCCCTATTCTGCCTCCTTTGATTGGGGAGATAGCGGCTCCCATGGCTCCGATACCATTGCTCGCGACGGTTGTGGCCGAGGATTCACCGATTATTCTCTCCGGGGTATTGCTGACGCTGGTGGTGATTTATCTGGCCAGCAAGCTCGGCGCAGAGGCCGCCCGACGATTGGATTTTCCTCCCGTACTGGGAGAACTGGTCGCCGGTGTGATCGTCGGCGTTTCGGCACTGCATCTGCTCATCTTTCCGGAAGGGGGGCTATCGGCCTCTGACTCGCTGATTATGACGGTACTGCAAGGATTGAATCAATTGGCCCCGGCTGCCGTGGACCGGATCTTTGAGTCCCAAAGTGAAGTGATTTCGGTTCTAGCTGAAATCGGTGTGATTATTCTGCTGTTTGAAATTGGCCTGGAATCGGATCTGCGGCAACTCAAGGAAGTGGGAATTCAAGCCACGGTTGTGGCCTGTGTGGGGGTTGCGGCACCTTTTGCGGCGGGTACGGCCGGGTTAATGCTCGTCTTTCATGTGGCCGCCATCCCGGCGATTTTTGCGGGGGCTGCCTTAACGGCAACCAGTATCGGTATTACCTCGAAGGTGTTGTCAGAGTTAGGTCAACTCAAATCCAAAGAAGGGCAAATTATTGTCGGTGCGGCGGTGATCGATGATGTCCTTGGTATTATTGTTCTGGCTGTGGTCGCTAGTTTGGCCAAAACCGGTGAGATCGATGTGGTCAATGTTATTTATTTGATCGTCAGCGCTACGGCCTTTTTGATCGGATCAATTTTGTTGGGAGGTATTTTTAACAAAAGTTTTGTGGCGATCGTGGAGCGGCTGAAAACCAGGGGAAATATTGTTATTCCAGCATTTGTCTTCGCTTTCTTTATGGCATTTTTGGGTAATGCTATTCATCTTGAAGCGATTTTAGGGGCTTTTGCTGCGGGTTTGGTGCTTGATGAAACCGATACCCGCAACGAGTTGGATGAGTTGATCAAACCGATCGCCGATTTGCTCGTACCGATTTTCTTTGTGACGGTGGGAGCGCGTGCCGACCTCGGTGTTTTAAACCCAACGGTACCGGAGAATCGGGCCGGACTTTTGATCGCTGTCTTTTTGATCGTTGTGGCGATCATCGGTAAACTGGTGACGGGCTGGGCAGTTTTTGGCCTATCCGGAATCAATCGTCTCGCCATCGGTGTGGGTATGATTCCCCGGGGTGAGGTGGGTCTAGTTTTTGCCGGGATTGGTTCGGCCAGCGGAATTTTGGACAAGCCTTTGGAGGTGTCGATTATTATTATGGTAATCCTGACCACTTTCCTCGCTCCTCCCTTCCTCAGAGTCGCTTTTGGTAAGACGGAAGCTGTTCCCGAAACCCTGGAAGGCAAGGAGCCAGCTAATCCTATTCCTTAATTTTGCGGGTAAAATCTGATTTTTTAGACGAGGCTGAAAATACTTCAGCCTTTTTTGTCGACGATAGTTCCGGGATTTATCGGTTAGAAAGAGCGCAGTTTCCCCGCGACCAACCCCATTCTTCCACTCCCACGGAAATTTGCGAACCGGGACGGACATCTCCTTTCGATAAGTCTATCAGGGTCACACTGACTGCGGCGAATAAACTGCCACGATAAATCGGTTGTCCTTTGTTGTTAGTATTTTTAAAGCTAAGGCTAGAAACTTGGGGAGGTTGACCGGAACGCGTCCAGCGAATGCGTTCAAAACGTCCATTGAGAAATTCTGCCGAATAGGACCAACCGTTATTCATGCGGCCTTGACAAAAAAGCTGTTGTGTGGCCACAGTAGCAGGAATATTGACAGATAAACTCAGAAGGCTGAATGCAGCGAGAGCGATCGGCAAAAATTTCATAAAAGTTGGCACTATAGGGTCAAATAATCCCATTATAAGTTCTTAGCTCGCAAATTTAACTATCGCGGCTGCGGTAAGTTCCGGTTTTTCGAGGTGGGGAACATGACCACAGCGAGGAATCCAGACCAGTTGATTATTAGGTAAAGCCTGCTGAAATTTCTTCGCGTCTTTTGTGCCTAAAATTTGATCGTTTTCTCCCCAAATAATCAGAGTTTCTCGGTTTATTTGGCTTAATTTCGGCAAAAATGACCCATAACCGCCACTTTTGGTAAAGGAGATTAAAGCCTCACTCCAGTGGGGACAATTCAGGTGCAGACTAGCACAGGTGCAAGCATCAACACTAGCCAAAGTTGGATCGAAATAGGCAGTACGACTGATATTTTGGCGCACGCGGGGATTGGCTAAAAAATTAGTTGCCCACTTATCGAGGGGAGAAAACATCAATTTACCCAAAACTGGGGGATTAGCTAGTCCTGCGCTGTCAATGAGGACTAATTTCGCCACTATTTCCGGGTAGGAGAGGGCAAAATCGAGGGCCACTGCACCCCCCATGGAAGCACCGACTAAAATTATCGGTTCGGCGATCGCAGTTCTCCAGAAATGGTAAAGATGGCTTTTAATAGTTTTTGGAGATACTTCTAAATCTGGCTCTCGCTCAGTAAAACCGAAGCCGAGTAGATCTATCGCCCAAGTTTCCCTATTTTGGGCGAGTAAAGGTAGTAAACGCCGAAATTCCAGCAGGGAACTATCAAAACCGTGCAGGAGGACAAAAGGCGGTTGACCTTGCCCTTGTTGACTATAGGTAGTTAGAATCGATCGGGGATAGATGGGGCTATCGATGGCAATTTGGTGGATATTTTCGAGGAGAGCAAGGGAGGTATCTTCGCTCAATCCCTCGCTAACAGTGGGTAAAAAGTTAGGATAATTCACGGATGAGGGGGACAGTTTTTTCTAGAGTTTCCGAACATCGGCGTTGATTTTATCAGCCTGTATCCAAGATTTCCGGTCAAAAAAAACCAGGCTGATAACTGATAGCTGAAAGTTATCTTAATAGCTAATTTCGAGGGTGACAGCAGCGCGCAGGGTTTGTTCCCCTCCGATAACCGGGCTACTGGCAGCATCGGCACTCCGAAAAACCGCTTCTGAGCGGGCTATTGGCACGGGATTACCTGTATTACCCACTTGGATAGAAACCGTTTCTTTCGCCACTAAACCGAGGGCTTGTAACACGATTGTCGCCTGTTCTCTAGCTTGTTCCGTGGCTTTGATGAGAGCGGTTCTTTGGGCAGCTGCGATCGCTGATTCTCCAGCAGTAAAACTGACCCCATCGATGCGTGTTGCCCCGACTTTCACCGCTTCATCGATTAAAATCCCCGCTTGGGCTATATCGATCTGAAAACTAATCAAATTAGCCCCGATATAACCGATTAAACGTCTTTGGTTGTTGCTGTAGTCATAATTGGGCTGTAAACTGATGCCGGTGGTTTCCAATTTTTCCACTTGACGGGAACGGAGAAATTTAACCACCGCATCGCTACGATTGGCGGTTTCCCGCTGCACTTTCCCCGCTTCTTTGCCTTGAACTTCTACCCCTAAGCGCACTACTGCCTGAGAAGTGGCGATATTTTCTATTCCTTCTCCCGTCACGGTAATTGTCCTCAATTCTCTTTCGTTTGCGTAACTAGGCATAACTAATCCGGTGTTGATGAGGATAAGGGACAGCAAAAAAGCCAAGCAAAATTTTCTGTAATTCATGAAAAATCCGTAGCGATCGATACTATATTTCGATTCTAGCCTTTATTTTGGGCAATTGAGTTGCAGATTATCCCTTTTCCGTCACTTTCGCCATATTGGTGACTAAGCTCTGGGAACTTGAAAAGGGGCCTTTAAGCAAGATTGGTGACTCTCTTCGGTTTGGTGGGTAAAATGTATTCTAAGATACAGTCTTGCGCTCAAGTGAGTGTAAAGAACCACAGAGACACAAAGGACACAAAGACCGATCGCTATTATATAAGTTAAACTTGTCACACAAAGAATAAGAGAGCCGATTGGTTCGCACACTGGTGCTGTTGATTAAAAAGATAAATTCTCAAAACTTGCTATGATCTAACAAGATTGTTAATGCACTTTCTCGGATTAATTATCCCCTGCAATGACTCGCCAAATTCACGACCAATTTGCCAAGGAATATTTAGAAGAACTCTTAGCGTCTCTAGGGACGATTAAAAAGAGCAAGAAAGTCAAGAGTGAAGTCCAAGAAATCGATGTCTGGTTTGAACCAGCCAGTTCAGCATCAAGGACTGAATTACCCTT
>NZ_JACJSW010000237.1:0-8022 GCF_014698375.1 Microcystis flos-aquae FACHB-1344
TTATTGTGGCTAGTCCGGATATTTGTAATGCTCGTCCCCGGATCGCGGGAACTAGAATCACGATTCAAAGTTTAGTCATGGATCATAAAACGGGAATGAGTGCCGAAGCGATCGCTAGGGAGTATCCTCAGTTAAATCTGGCTCAAATTTATAGCGCTCTAGCGTATTATCACGCGAATAAAGAACAGATAGAGGCCGATATCGATGCTTACCGAGCCGATTGTGAAGACTGGGAATCCCGATATCGAGCCGGTGAATTGTAATGAGTCAAATCCGTCTCTACCTTGATGAAGATGCGGGTCAACGCTCGGTCGTGGAAGCTTTGCGGAATCTGAAGATTGATGTAATTACCACTTGGGAAGCGAAAAACATTCGGCTACCCGATCCCGATCAACTGGTTTGGGCAACCCGGCAAGGTCGGGTAATTTATCGAAAATTTGGGTTAAAATCCCGTCCTTTTAGGACGGCTTTGTGTTAAACTGATTGGCAAGCGGAAAATCAGATGTGTAGTCGTGGCACGCGAACTGACCATTGGACAAAAGCTAGTGTCACCGACCCATTTTGGGTTGCCCCAATACCTCACTGCCCTAATCAAAAAAAATACGGCATAGGTGGGAGATCAAAAAAATTAAATAGGGTAGGGCATACCCGAATTTACGCTTGGGGAGTAGTCCCTAAGAGTGCTTGCCTTATAGGTGTAGTCGAACTAGACATGAAACTGTAAGACCAAAATTAGCTTTGCTAGTAGAGGCAGGATTCAGCCCAAGAATCTCCGCCCTAAAAGGGCGGAGATTGTCAAACTTTTAATGTAGGCGATTTTTGTCGATTGCATAAATCCTATATGACGCGCTCGCTCGTCCGAAACTGTCCCCGGGGGACGAACAGAAATTACCTTAAATGTCGGATGAATGCCCCCGCTAAATTTTTCGACAAGACATCAACCTTTGCGGGGGATGAAATCCGACCAGGATATTAACCGCAAAGCACGATTTTAATTCTACCATTTGTAGGTAAACTGTGTTATACTTAATTGCTCCAGGGTCGAGGATTAATCAATGCTAGTCGTAGAAGCCAAGTTAAAAAACGGGACACCAGAACAATACCAGAGACTAGATGAAGCAATTAGGACATCTCAGTTTGTGCGTAACTCTTGTGTTCGTTATTGTCTGGACAATAAGGGGACAACCCGCAATGATCTCCAAAAACTTTGCGCGGTACTAGCAGACAACAAAGAAACACCTTGGGTTAATAAATTAAACTCTCAAGCTCGTCAATCGGCTGCTGATAGAGCCTGGCAATCAATTAATCGGTTTGATCAGAATTGTCATGCTAAGATACCGGGAAAAAAGGGTTTTCCTCGGTTCAAAAAGCCTAGCCGTTCGGTTGAATACAAACTAACAGGCTACCAACTATCTGATGATAGACGTAAAATCAAGTTCACTGACGGTTTTAAAGCAGGAGAATTTGATTTATGGTGTAGTCAAAAGACATTAGTTTATTATTCAGAGCAACAGATTAAACGGGTAAGAGTTGTTAGACGCACTGATGGTTATTATTGCCAGTTTCTGATTGACGGAGAACGGCAAGAATACCATAAACCAACGGGACAAATAACAGGAATTGACTTAGGGTTAAAAGAGTTTTATACCGATGCCCAAGGCAATACCGTAGAGAATCCCCGTTATTTAAGAAAGTCAGAAAAACGACTTAAAAAAGCACAACGACGATTATCCAAAAAGTTTCTTCAAGGAAAGAAACAGTCTAAAAACTATCACAAGCAACAGGGAAAAGTTGCCAAGCTTCACCTTAAAGTATCAAGACAACGTCAAGACAAAGCAATTAAAGATGCTTTGGCGTTAGTCCAGTCTAATGCTCTGGTAGTCTATGAGGATTTAAAGGTAAGAAACTTATTAAAAAATCGTCACCTGTCTAAGTCGATTAGTGATGCTTATTGGTATCAATTCACTGAAGGGTTTGAATTTTTTGCCAAAATTTATCGGATTGTTTGTGTTGCTGTACCACCGCATTTTACTAGCCAAGATTGTTCAGTTTGTGGGACGAGAGTTCAAAAAACATTAAGCACTAAAACTCATCAATGTCCCAATTGTCAAACAATCTTAGATAGGGATCATAATGCAGCAATAAATATTCTTAAAAAAGGGTTACAATATTTGGGAAATCATCTCAACGGTACTGTTGGGCAAACAGAAACCCCCCCTTGCCCCCCCGACGTCGGGGGGGCAAGGGGGGGGGAGAGTCCGGTCTCTGGATTCTTAATGGAGACATTAAGAATCTAAGCTGTCTCGTCGAGCAAGGAATTTACGATAGTGATAGGTCAAGAATCCCCCGTCACAGCGTAGCTTGACGGTGGGAGTATGTCAAGGGAGGCACAACGGAATAATCGCGTTTCCGAATGACCTCGTCGTGGGGGATTGATCCCCCATCTTGCCGAGCGTGTGCGAGTTTTGGCAAGGTCGAGAGATTATCGATTTTGGCAAGCGATAGGATAGTCAATGGCCCGATCGATGCGCTTCAACACTACAAATTAGGCATTCTGTCAAGAGAAATTAACAAATTTAAATATTTCTCGACCTGATCGATTCTCAAAAAAATTTACCGGAGGAAATGAACGATGTCCCAAGATAAGCCGATCCAACGCCAAATTCTACCGATTCCCGACTTAACCCCCTTCGGTCTAACCACCTACGACGCGAAGAATCCGGACACTGACTATCCCCCGATTCGAGATATCCGACCGCCGGCCGGCGCGCCCAACGTGCTGATCGTGCTGCTCGATGACGTGGGCTTCGGAGCCGCCAGTGCCTTCGGTGGCCCGTGCAATACCCCGACTTTCGAGCGATTAGCGGCACAGGGGCTAAAATATACCCGTTTTCATACCACTGCCCTCTGCTCTCCCAGCCGCGCGGCTTTGCTCTCTGGAAGGAATCATCACTCGGTCGGCATGGGCAACATCACCGAAACCGCCACCTCCGCCCCCGGGCAGAGTTCCGTTCGTCCCAACACCAAAGCCCCCCTCGCCTTGACCCTGAAGCTGAACGGCTATTCCACGGCGCAGTTCGGTAAGTGCCACGAGGTACCGGTTTGGCAAACCAGCCCGATCGGCCCGTTTGACGCTTGGCCCTCTGGCGGGGGTGGATTCGAGTATTTCTACGGCTTTATCGGTGGCGAGAATAACCAGTGGGAGCCGGCACTGTACGAGGGAACAACCCCGATCGAACCGCCGAAAACCCCGGAGGAAGGGTATCACCTGACCGAAGATCTGGCGGATCGAGCGATCGCTTGGGTCAGTCAACAAAAAGCCCTCGCCCCCGATAAGCCTTTCTTTATGTACTTCGCCCCCGGCGCGACCCATGCCCCCCACCACGTCCCCAAGGAATGGATCGACAAGTATCGAGGCCAATTCGCTCACGGTTGGGATCACCAGAGGGAGATTACCTTTGCCCGACAGAAAGAACTGGACGTAATTCCCCAAAATGCCGAACTCACCCCCCGTCACGCCGAAATTCCCGCCTGGGATGACATGGATGATCGCCTGAAGCCGGTATTAGAGCGCCAGATGGAGGTGTACGCCGCCTTTCTGGAACATACCGATGAGCAGGTGGGACGGGTGATTCAAGCCTTAGAAAATCTAGAAATCCTCGACGATACGCTCGTTTACGTCATCGTCGGCGATAACGGCGCATCCGCCGAGGGAACGCTGCAGGGCGCGTTTAACGAGATGGCCAACTTTAACGGGTTAGCGGGTCTAGAAACCCCGGAATTTCTCCTCTCAAAACTAGATGACTTCGGTGCGCCCGATTCCTATAATCACTACGCGGTCGGTTGGGCCTGGGCGATGAGTAGCCCCTACAAATGGACGAAGCAGGTCGCTTCTCACTGGGGCGGGACCCGCAACGGTACGATTGTTCGTTATCCCAAAATCATCAGGGAAAAAGGTGGGATTCGCCATCAGTTCTGTCATCTGATCGATGTGGCCCCGACGGTGTTGGCAGTAGCGGGAATTCCCGAACCGACTATGGTTAACGGTGTCCTACAAAGTCCCTACGAGGGTACGAGTATGGTTTATACCTTTAACGACGCGGCCGCCCCCGAACGTCACGATGTGCAGTATTTCGAGATGTTTGGCAATCGGGGCATCTATTACAAGGGTTGGAGTGCGATTACCAAGCACCGCACCCCGTGGATTATGACTGGACAGACGATGGTTCCTTTCGACGATGATATCTGGGAACTATACGACGGCAGTACGGATTGGACGCAAGCTCGGGATCTCTCCCGGGAAATGCCAGAGAAACTGCACGAACTACAGCGACAATTTCTGATCGAGGCGGTTAAGTATAATGTACTGCCCCTAGACGATCGCCAAGTGGAACGGGTCGATCCCGCCACCGCTGGCCGGCCTACCCTCGTGCGGGGAAACTCGCAATTATTCTTTGCCGGGATGGGGCGTTTGTCTGAAAATAGCGTCATCAACATCAAAAATAAATCCTTCTCGGTGACGGCGGAACTGAACATTCCCCCGGAAGGCGCGGACGGGGTGATTATCGCCCAAGGCGGCCGCTTCGGTGGTTGGAGTGTCTATACCCACGACGGAAAAGCCAAGTTCGTCTATAACGTGCTGGGGATTGAAAGTTTTGTCACCGAGGCGACGGAGACGATCCCGGCCGGTAAGCATCAGGTACGGATGGAGTTTGCCTACGATGGCGGTGGTTTAGGACGGGGGGGAAATGTCACCCTCTACTACGACGGTCAACCGGTGGGTACGGGTCGGGTAGAACGAACTCAGGCTTTTATTTTCTCTGCCGACGAGACCACGGATATCGGCTACGAATCCGGTACCCCCGTAGCGGCGGAATATACCTCGAAAACCAGTCGTTTCACCGGCAAGATCGGTTGGGTTCAACTCGATCTGGGTACGGACGCTCATGACCACCTGATCGACCCGGAGGAACGTCTGAAAATTATCATGGCCCGGCAGTAGAAAAGGGGACTTGCGATCGACGGTTTCGCTTATTCGGTCTTAGGGGAGGAATCGCGATCGCTGGCGAGCCAATGTTTAATTTTCTAGGGCAAAAACTAACCGCACTGGGAGTTTTAAGTAGGGAGGCACAATTATTTGTAGGATGGGTTAGCGGTAGCGTAAACTATGCGGGCGTTGGGTTTCATACTTCAACCGTTCGGACCTCGGCGTGAGCTTTTGTCGAACGCTGATCTCACGGCCGAAGCCCAACCTACGTTCATCTTATATTTAATTCCACCCACCTACTTATCTAGACTTTTCCTCGGTTAAAAGCAAAAAAATTGAGCTTAAATTAGCAACTTTGTTCTATGGAATGGTCTTTTTTGAGAAACTTTGCCATCACTCTATTCGCCCTCTTAAATCCTCTGGGGATGCTGCCGATATTTATTAGTTACACCGCTCGCGAACGTCAAGAAGTACAACGACTCGTGGCTCTATTTGTCTCGTTAACTGTCTTGTGTTTGTTGTTAATTTTTATGTTTATCGGAACGCCAATGCTAAAATTCTTTGGTGTCACCTTAGACTCTTTTCGCCTTGCTGGTGGAGTGCTTTTGTTGATGATCGGTATCAACATTGTTAACGGTTCTGGGGCAGGGACAAAAGAGCTTTTAATTAATGATCGAGGCGGGGATTATCTCAGCGAAGCTAAGTCAGTTTATCGGCAAATTGTTATTCCTATGGCTATGCCTTTATTAGTGGGGCCTGGGGTTATTGCTAACGTTATCCTTTATGCCAGTGAAGCCGAATCAAAGCTAGGTGACGGTATGGGCATTGAACTGATTTTGATGACAATTTTAGTCAGTTTTTTAGTCTTTCTCATCCTCGCCGCTGGCCAATGGTTACAAAGACTTTTAGGGGATATTGGCTTGAGTATTACTCAGCGAGTTATGGGGCTATTTGTAGCGGCGATCGGAGTACAATTTATGGTGACGGGTTCGATTAATATTTTTGTCGATCAGATTGTTCCCAAACTACGATCATAGCAAATTGCTAATTAGTCTAAATATTAGCTAAGAAAATTACTGAAAATATCGAATAAGCTGTTGTCTATTTAAACTGGGTATTAAGGAGAGCAATCATGAAAAATTCTCATCAATTGACCAAATCCCTGAAGCGTTTTCGTTATACACTTTTTCTGGGAGTAGCGGCCATGGCAATCACTAGCTGGGGGATGCCCAATATTTCTGTAGCCCAGACTACTCCTGCTCAAGAAAAAGTGCAGTTAATGTTCGTGCAAACGGCAGAAGATATTCAGGTAGATCCCGTCACAAAAACAATTCGCTTGGTGAACGTCAACAAACAGACATTATACTTTTCCGATCGCCCGAACCGGATTGCTGGTAATCTGACCATGGCCGCCTATATGGATGAGTGGACAGCCAGGGCAGGAAAAGATAATTTTGCTAACGATCCCCCCAATGCGACCCTCTCAGTCTACGAACCTGGTCGTCAAGACAATACTATAGTTGTCGTCGAGATTAGCAATCCCGTCATCGATGGCAAGGACTTGATTTATAGCTACAAGCTAATCGAAGGGACTCTACCCAAGGCCGGCGGGGCAACTTCCCTATTCATCGATTGGATTGGTGTTGGTGGTGGTGTCGGTCCTGGCTTTTACGGGGTGGGGGCCGGTACCCGCGGAGTCGGTTTATACGGTGGTTACGGTGGACCCCTACGTTATTAATACTAATGTTCTATTATTTCTGTAAATTTATCTAGCGATTAGGAGAATCCCATGAGTTACCTAAATTCTTGCCGTTGAAAGCCTTGTGGCTTCAGCCCAAGTATGAAAAAAAGGAGCGAGATTTTAATCTCATGTATCCTAAAATATGATATGACACCAGCAATGCGAACAAGAACAAGGTTGGTCGCGTCGATCTCATTACCGAATCTATTTCAGTACATTCATCTGGGAATTTACCGCCTCAAGCAGCCGGATATATTGTCGCCGCTGTTGGTGGCCTACTTTTCATATTAGGAGAAGTTTTTGCTATTGCTACCATTGTATCGGGGCGATTCCTCAAACGCCGCCAGAGATACTGGTTTTCCTTCGTTATGGCCTGCATCCTCTGCTTATTCACTCCCTTGGGGACAATCCTCGGAGTCTTCACGATTATTGTTCCCTCCCGCCAGTCTGTTAAGGAGCTATACCGGCTTCCTAATGCAGATCCTGCTAATTAACATCTCCAAATGAGAGCGGCCCTCAATGAATAGGCCTAGTAGCGGCCGCCGTCAGGCTCAATAAGAAAGCCACGAACTGGATACTGAAAATAATAAATGCTATCAACTGACCCAGCGATAATTGAGCGGCGAGGACTGGGGAAGCCCCATACCAGAAAAGGAAGAGTACGATTAGGGTCAAAGGCAAGCGGAAAGAAAGAGGAAGAGGTTCTGAACCAGACTCGGCTACCAATCTGTTTCTTTTGAGAAGGTAATAGGTTCCACAGGCTAGGGCAGTTAGTCCAGTGGAAGCAAAGGCAAGTTGAGGACTGTAAATAGCCATTAATGATAGCATGGCCAAGACTTTAGGGAGTGTGACAGCGACTTTGAGAAAGAGGTTCCTAGCCAGACCGTTGCCTATGATGGCGGCGGTGAGAGCGGCTAGGCCGATCTCCGAGGCACTGGCAAAGAGAGTCGTCACTATCAAGAAAACACCCCAAAAGTTGAGAGCCTCAGGCGAGTTCTGGATGATGACGTTATCGATAATCACCTGAATGACTAAGGGGATAGACAACCAGAACAGAGTACCGAAGGCACTTAAAAAGAAGACGGTTATCGATAAGAGCAGTTGAATGATAATTGTTACTCCCCGAAGCTAAACTCACCGGATGAACGATCCAAGCTAGACATACCATAAAATATTTAGCCACAAAAAAGCACCCCCTCGCGGGAGTGCCTTTTCATTCAGACTAGGAATTAACCATTGATAGCGGGAGCAATCAGAGCTACAGGAGCCTGTTCACCACTAGCTAAGTCTAAGG
>NZ_JACJSW010000238.1:0-6557 GCF_014698375.1 Microcystis flos-aquae FACHB-1344
CTCTTTTATTACGCTGGCAACACTATCTCCTTGTGGCGATCGCTGTCTCGTGAGAGTATTGGCAAAAATAAATAACCTTTTATTAGATCACGAAAGACTTTTGCAAGAGGTCTAGTAATTATACTTGTCCCTAAAACTGGTTTCTAGCAAGGCTTTCAAAATATCTTGACATAAAACCTGATTTAGGGGTTACAAAGGTGAGATGCTCCCATTTCAGACATTTATTCTCTTTGCTTTTATTTTACCTCAATATTCTATCATCTAGAATGAAATAGCCCTGCCAGGAGAGTCCTCCCACAGAATCAATACTAATGGCTACTTGACAACCACCTACTGAACGGTTACGATTAACGTTTATGCAAAAATTAAGGTTAGGATAAAATGTCAATAAAAATCACAGAAATACAAGCCTCCGATGGCGCAAAAATTTATATGCAGTACGAAGAAGGTGATAGGGAGCAATTGCAAGCAGTAGGATTTTTAGAGGATATAGAAGAAAGAACAAAAAATTTTCAAGCAGGAGTTACTAATATTGTTAATGAATATGCACAATTGTTATTAACTTCGATAAAACAGGGAGTTTCCCAAGCCAATCCACCCAGTAAGGTTACTTTAGAATTTGGGTTACAAGTTGGGGGCGAAACGGGGATTCCTTTGGTGACAAAAGGTTCAGCACAAGCTAATATTAAAGTTGCTATTGAATGGCAATTTAACCAAGATAAGGGAGGTTAGTATGCAAGTTCAAATCGAAAAACGCTATTACACGCCTGAAGAATATTGTCAGCTAGAAGAAATAGCAGAATACAAAAATGAATATCTAGATGGAGAAATTACTCCAATGGTAGGAGCAACTACTAATCATAATCTGATTGCTTTAAATTTCTGTAGGAATTTTCCGACTAAGATTAACAATCAAGATTATTGGGCTTTTATGAGTGATGTACGGTTATGGATGCCAAGATATCGCTTTTATACTTATCCTGATGTCATGGTGATTAAAGACAAACCATTATATGAAGGAAAAGGCACAAACACTGTAACTAATGCGTTAATCATTGTCGAGGTTTTATCGAAATCAACTAGAGATTATGACCGTACTGATAAGTTTAAGTTTTATCGCTCAATTCCTGAGTTTAAAGAATATATTTTGATTGATCAATACCGTTATTATGTTGAACAATTTTATCAACAAAATAATGGGGAATGGTTGTTTAAAGCCTCTGAATCAGACAAGGATACTTTAAGGTTTAATTCTGTGGATTTTCAAATGTCATTGCTGGATATTTATCAACGCATTGATTTTAATTTAACTGAAGAATAATGATTAAATCCAATCTCGACTATCTACAAGAATCAATGGTTAAAATCCTCAATGAAAAAGGGGATACGCTGGGTTCTGGGTTTATTATTCGAGAAGATGGTTATCTCATTACCTGTCATCACGTTATCTATCTTTTACCCTCTTTAAGAGTAAATTATCAAGGGAAAGAATACGCATCTCAATGGTGTCAAGAATATTCTAATCCAGAAGTTGATATTGCTATTCTTAAGATTAAGATTGAGAGTGCTAAACCTGTGAAGATTGTTAATTTTCAAGCTGGGTTAAATTGCGTCACAGTTTATGGATTTCCTAGAGAAAAAGAGAAGAATTTTCCAGAAGGATTTGATGTGAATGCCGATAAAATTACTGTCAGTGCGCCTTTAAATCTGCTTTCGACTTATCCTAATAATAAGATTGAATATAAGAATCCTTGGAATAAATTACCTGATAAATCTTCTAATTTTCTGACTCACAGAATTAATGCTAAGGTTGATAGGGGTACAAGCGGAGGTGCTGTTTTTTCGGAAGAATTAGGAGGAGTTTTAGGGGTTATTCAATCGAGTAAAACTGATGAAAGTTATGTGATTCGGTGGGATAATATTTTAGATATTTTAGATAAACTGGGGTTAGAACCTACCAAAAATGCTGTTTGTCGATTTTTAGAAAAAATTCAAGATGAATTTCAATATCTTCAATTCTTTCATACTCGTCAAAAAATCTCGTTATTAAAGCAATATATTCCTATTGAAGTTACTTTAGAAAGACGCTATAACCATGAGATTGAAACATGGCAAGCTTATACAGGTGATGAGGGAACATTAAAGAAAATCTATGCCTTAAAAGGGTTTACTGAGGAACAGCAACGGGAAGAAAGTAAAAAAGTGCAAGTTGATTGGGAAGAAGCCAAGGATAAACACAATAAAATGATGATTCTTGCTGATCCTGGAATGGGTAAATCAACTCTTTTAAGGATGGAAGCATTAAAAATTGCTAGGGAAGAATTAGGGAAGTTAGGTGTTAATACTCCTCAACCCTTCTTAAACAATCGGGAGAAGGTTAAGGTTAAGGATGTGATTCTTCCTTTGTATTTTCGGCTATCTGAGTTAGCAAATAAATTAGCAGAAAAAAATGATGATATTATTAACATAATACCTCAGTTAATTGATAAAAGTTTTCAGATTGAGTCTATTGTCAAAGAAAAGCTAGAACAGGGCAAATGTGTCTTATTTTTAGATGCTTTAGACGAAGTTTCTTCTGTGCAACTACATAAGCTAAATACAAAACTTGAGCATTTTTTAGATAATTCTCCTTGTAAAATTTATCTAACTTCTCGCATTGTGGGTTATAGTGGCAAATTTTCAGGGAAAGTTAAAGAGGTAGAAATTGTTCCCTTTACTGATAAAAAAATAGCTGAATATATCAAAACCTGGTTTGTTAATGCGGAAGATTATCTAGAGAATGATTTGGTATCAGCAGCAGGTTTAATTGAGGAGTTGAAAAATAAACCGCAAATTCAGGGTTTAGCACAAAATCCTTTATTACTTTCTTTGATTTGTAGTCTCTATCAAACTCAGGATTTAATTTTACCAGCAAAACGTAATGAAGTATATAAACAAGCAGTTGATTATATGCTGCGTGATTGGGTAGAAAATAGAAAGCTAGTATCAGTATCAGGCGGAAAGCGGATAGCGAAGATCAGATTATTAGAGATGGTGGCTTATGAATTATCTTGTCGAGAAGAAGAAATTTTTATTTTTAAAGAAGAAGACTTTTTTAATGTTTTAGAAAGATATTTACGTCATGAAGAAGTATCAACAATTTTCCGGGAATTAAATAGTGATGAATTGATGATACAGTTGTGCGAAGAAGATGGTATTATTCAGAAGTTTCATGAAAAAGGAGATCAATATCTATTTTTACATCGCACTTTCCAGGAGTATTTTACCGCTTGTTATCTTTATCAACGGATCAAGAAAAATCAAGAGGATGGAATTGCGTTAGTCAAGGCGCATTTCTGGGATCATGATTGGCATGAGACGATTATTTTGTTAGCGGGGATGATGTCTGATGCTAGTCTTTTGTTAGAAGCAATTTTACAGGAAAAAGATGATATTTTTGCGACTTTATTGATACTGGCTAGTAACTGTCTGGCGGAAAGTAAAAATATTCAAGATTCTCTGATTAATCAGATAGTCGATAAGCTTTATAAGGTGTGGCAGCGTGATTTTAGTTTAGAGTATATCAACAAGACAATGGTGACATTAGGGAAGACTTTTCCCGTGATGAGAAGACGATTAGAAAACGCACTTAAGGATTCACCTTGGTATGTCAGAGATAGTAAATTTAATGCAGCAGAATTGTTAGGTAAAATCGGCAATCCTGAATCGATATCCGCTTTAAGTGCGGCATTAGATGATTCGGAAAAGAGAATTAAAGAGTCTGCTGAATATGCTTTGCGAAAGGTAGATAAAGAAGATCGCCATATACTCATTTTTGGGATGATCGATAGAGAAGAAGCTTTCAGAGGTTGGGCATTAAAAGCATTAGGAGAAATTGGCAATCCCAAAGCATTACCAACTATTATTCGGGCGTTAAATTATTCAGATTGGTTTAGAGATAATGCTGCAATAATTTTAGGAAAAATTAACAAAAAGCAATCTTTAGCTTTACCCTCTTTAATTTCAACACTATCTGATTCTGAAAAAAGTGTCAAATTTTGGGGAGTGAAAGCTTTAGGTGAAATTGGTATTGGTAATTCGGAAACAATACAAGCTTTGATTACAGCACTTAATGATGTGAAAACTAGAAACAATGCAGTAGAAGCGTTAGAACAAATTAACAATTCAGCAGTAGTATCAGCTTTAATCGAGACAATTAAAAATTCAGATGGGGATTTCAGAAGTTATGCAGCAGTAGCTTTAAGTAAGATTACTAATCCAGATGCAGTACCAGTGTTAATAGAAGCAGTGAATCATTCAGCTTTTCATGTTTATATTAGATACTTTGCGGCAGAAGCTTTAGGTAATATTGGCAACCCAGAAGCCGTGTCTGCTTTAATTGCGGTGCTGAATGATTCAGAAATAAATGATATATATTATGCAGCAGATGAACTTGTCAGAAATAAGGCAGTAGAAGCATTAAGTAAAATTGGAACTCCACAAGCGGTGTCAGGTTTAATTGAGGCACTAGCACTTAAGAATCCTTATCAGGAAGTCGCAGGTAAAGCGGCAGAAGCTTTATTAAAGATTGGCACTGAGGAAGCCTACTTAGGTTTAATGACAGCACTTAATCATTTAGATGAAAATGTTAGGAAATATGCGGTAGAAGCGTTAGGAAAAATTAACAACATTGGCAGCACAGCAGCGATGCCTATTTTAATCGAGGCACTAAATAATCCTTATCAGGAAGTTAGAAGCTATGCAACGATGATTTTTGCACATTTTCCTTTGGCGTTGGTGGTTAATCCAGAATCTAGACAAGCTTTTATTGTTGCGTCGCTTAATGATTCAGATAAGACTGGTAGAGACTGTGTAGAAACCGCTTTAAGCTTGCTTCTTAATCCAGAAGAAGTATTAGCTTTAATGACAGCACTAAGCAATTCAGATGAAACTGTCAGAAGTAATGCCATGGAATCTTTGGGCGAAACATTAGACAAAATTGGCAACCCAGAAACGATGTCAGGTTTAAGTATGGCACTAGAAGATTCAAATAATCTTCTCAGATGCTATTCGGCAATATTATTAACAGTTTATTTAAAAGGAAAAGGTAATCCAGAAGCTTTACCAATTTTAATCAAAGCACTTAATCATTCAGATGAGTATGTTAGACGCATGGCTGTAAGTGCTTTAGGTGAGAGCGACAATCCAGAAGTAGTGCCAGCTTTAATTATGATGCTAAATGATTCGGATTATGATGTCAGAGGCAGAGCAGTAATGGCTTTAGCAAATATCAGTCATCCAAAAGCGATACCAGCCTTAATTGAAGCTTTGAATGATGTAAATAAATATGTCAGATTTATGTCAGCAGATGCTCTAAGCAAAATAGGCAATTTAGAAGTGATACCAACTTTAATTGAGGGGTTAAATGATTCAGAAGAGATTTTTAGATTGCCCACGATTTGGATGGTAATTCATTTAAGTAGGATAGACAATTATATATTGATACCAGTTTTAATTGAAGCACTGAATAACTCCGATAAGAATGTCAGAGCGTTAGCAGCACAAACTTTAGGAAATATCGGCAACTCGGAAGCAATACAAGCTTTAATTGAGACATTAAATGATGAAGATGATCAGGTTCAATACATTGCTCAACTCGCTTTAAGCCAAATAGGCAATTCAAAAACAATATCAGCTTTAATCGATGTGATGAAATATTCAGAGAATGCCGAATACAGGGCATCAAGAGCGTTAGTTGATATTGGTAATTCAGAAGTGGTATCAGCTTTAATCGAGTTGCTGAATCATTCAGATTGGCGTGTCAGAGGTGGTGCGGCAAGAGCGTTAGGTGAGATAGGCAACCTAGAAGTATTACCAGCTTTAACAGAAGCACTGACAGATGCAGATGATTATGTTTTAGAATTCGTAGCAGAAGCATTAGAAAAGATGGGCGACTTAAGAACCTTGAAACAAATTATTTATCGTTGGGATATTGATATTTATGAATCTAATATTTTTCAGCTTGCCAGAAAACTTGCCATCCGCTATCGCAAAACTAAAAACTCAGTTATTCCAGTTTATCGTCAGCGATTTAGATTTCTCGTAAAGCGCATTAGAGGAATTATTGTTATGTTAATCTCATCATTAAGAGACAAATAAAATCGTGACTATTGCAGACTCGCAATTCCCACCCAGAAAGCCAAGCCGAAACCTGACTTGATGGTTTATCCTGAAAGAATGGAGAAGACGATAAAACACTTGAGTAAAAAGATACGGTTCTTCGGTTTGTCTTATGCAATGGACGGGGGTTATAAGGAATGAAACCAGAAGTGTTGAACGGGGAAAAAAGTCGTACAAAATTTGATATTATAGATAAGAAAACAAAGTAAATATACACCAATAAATGTGAATAAGCCATGCTAACAATTTTCCCAAAACTAATGAAAGAGCTTCTCAAGCCACTCCCCAAAAATGACTATCCCGCATTAAGTACATTTACTTTTGTGTCCTGTTGGATAGGTTTTGCACTGGATAAAAGTATCGTCAGCATGAGAGACTTAAGCGCACGCCTGAAAATG
>NZ_JACJSW010000239.1:0-8639 GCF_014698375.1 Microcystis flos-aquae FACHB-1344
AAAGAAAGAGTTACCCAGTTTTAAGGCACTAGGTAAGGATGGACTGTGCCGCTTACTGTTTTATGAGACTAGGCTTCTTTATCAACTTTTGACAGACAATTTGGTAAAGTGATTGAAGACATGACTCGACAACCTCACGACCAATTTGCCAAACAATACCTAGAAGAATTGCTGTCTCCTCTGGGAAAGGTGGAAGTTAGCAAGGAAGTGGCGGATGAAACCCGTCAGGTGGATATTTTCTTCTCTCCTCACCCTAATATGCGGGGAAATGCTCAATCTTTGGGTCTTTTAGGGCAAATGGTGACCACAAGCACTTTGCTTGAGCCTTTTCGCAATGCTCCCAGTCGAACGGAAATTCGCCACTGTATCTTAAAATTGTTTTCGATTTTCGCTGAACTTCAACGGAAAGGGAAACGGGAAAAAACTGAGTTAAACGAGGATGACTTACCTAAATTATGGATTTTGGCTACTTCTATTAGTTTACACATCCTAGAGAGTTTTGATGCTAAGTTAGAACTGGAAAACTGGACAGAAGGGATTTACTTTTTATCTCCTTCTCACCGAACGGCAATTATAGCGATTAATCAGTTACCTATTACCCCAGACACTTTACTGTTAAGATTGTTGGGACGGGGGAAAACCCAAAGCCAAGCGGTGAGAGAGTTGCTTGAGTTGCCTTCCGGCGATTCCTTCCGTCAAAATGTCATGGAATTATTGATTAGTTGGCGTGTGAGTGTTGAAATTAACAATCTTTTAGAATCAGAAGATAGGGAGGTATTTATGGCTTTATCTCAATCTTATTTAGAGTGGAAAGAGGCGACTAAACGAGAAGGACTTCAACAAGGACTTCAACAAGGACTTCAACAAGGACAACGACAAATTATTGAAAATTTAATGCAAGTGAGGTTTGGGGAATTGGATGAGTCTTTGATAAAAGTTATTGATGAGTTGCTTAAGTTATCACCGATGGAGTCTAGTCGTTTATTATTGGAGTCTTCACGGGAAGATTTAATCAGACGATTCCTCTCTGAATAAATTAATTATATCTGGACTTGGTTCAAAAAACGACTGAATTGATAACAGGGGCAATATGGAAGAATTGTTAGAATTAAAGGATTTACTTTTAGTAGGAAATGTTCCCGATGCCTTGCTCCTGGTAGAGGAAATGACAGAAATGAGCAAGGATGATAAGCTCAATAAGATTTTTAGCTTTAGTATTATTGTCTTATTACATCTGATTAAACAGCAAGCAGAAAAACTCAGTACACGCTCATGGGAAACCTCTATTTCTAATTCTGTTAGACAGATTCAACGCATTAATAAACGACGTAAAACTGGAGGAAATTATCTAACAATAGAAGAATTAAAAGAAACCTTAGATGATGCTTATTCTTCCGCTTTAAGACAAGGGGCATTAGAAGCTTTTGAAGGTATATATAAACCCGAAGAAATTGAAGCTATGATCGATAAAAATAAAATTATTAATCAAGCAATGGGGTTGATTTTAGGATAGGAGAACTGCACAGAATAATCAGATAGCTAATTAAACCAGTTCAAAATTTTGTTCCAAATAGATGATACAGATGTTGTAAGTTTCTTCCAAATATTATCAAATTTATCCCAAATGTTTTCATCTGGAATAGGTACTGGTGCTTCTTTTCGAGGTTGTTGATGGAGTTTATCCCAATCTGTTGGAGGTGGTGTTTTACCCGTGTCAAATTTATCCCAAGCACTTGATGAATTGGTTTCAAGTTTTGTCCAGGGATCTGAAGATGTTGTATTTTTTGGACTGGTTTGAGTTTGAACTCCGTTAGGGGAGAAAGTCCATCCTTGACTTGAGGGAGGAGGGTATGGGGATGGAGTAGAATTATTAGATGTAAAACCCCAATTAGTAGGATTATTAACTACAGGAACAGGTGAAGTAACGATTGGAATAGGGTTAGTAGGAGGCACAAAACTCCATTTAGCTCCTGTGTAATTGTTGACTAAATTTTCAAGAGGTTGTAGGTTTTCAATATTTGATTGTTGACAAAATTTCTCTAATTCTTGGATAAAATACACAATCTCAGGAGAAAGATTTTTAAGTTCTTTGAAAATCTTGGATGAATTAGGTTTAATTAGGTCTTTTTCGGAAAATATTAGTCTTTCTTCTTGTTGTATTTGTTGCCAATAGTTGGGATTTTCTGATAGAACAAGCAATGATAAATAAATCACTATTTCTGAGAAGTAGTCAGCTTTTGGACTTAATTTAGATAACTTATTTCTGTTAGGATGTTGATAACCGGGGAGTCCGTTAATATTGTCGGTTGCGTTGCTTAATTGAGGAACATATAAACTATCATAGTCAATTAAACATAGATCACCATTTTTACGCACTATAATATTACCGTGTTGTAAGTCTCCATGAGAAATATTATTTTGATGGAGAATTTTAACCATTTCTAAGAATTTTTCGGCAAAGTTACGGATAGAAGTCGGGTTATTAATATTATTAGATATAAAGTCTTTAAAGCTAATACCATCAACCCATTCCATTCTAATAATGGGAAATCTTTGTCCATTGACTAAAATTCCTTGTTCTTGGTAAGCAAAATCAACAAAATAAGGAAGTTGAACTGTTTTAAGATAGGCATCAATCGCCTTATAACGAATTTTTAGATCCCCTAAATCTTCTATCCAACATTTAAGGGCATATTTTTTAGGATTAGTTTGAATTTCATAAACAACGGCTTTTCCGCCATTATGAGACAGTAAAAAGTTCTGATTTTGCTTTTGCTTAACAGGCTTTCCTTGTTGTAAAATACCATCGTATATAAATCTATCAGGGTATTTTACGAATGTTTCATAGTCAGTTCTGGACGGATATTTCATTTTTTTACATACCCCACAAATGTAAATTTAGACCAATTGGGAAGGGAATCAAATTCAAGTTTTTTAAACTTTGATGGTTCACTTAATTGTCCAAAAACATACCCTTCTGATCCACTAGGAAAGATTCTCAGATTTGTCTTAGGAAAGATTCTCAGATTTGTCTTGGGTTTTATTTCTATTTCATCCCTTGCACAAGTATAACATTCATTCAAGATTGCTTGATTAGCATAAAGATCAATCTGAAATTTAATCCATTCCTCTCCTTCTTCTAAAATTAAAACCTGAGATGAGTCAGATAAAGCAGGAATAATAATTTCTTGAAAAGTTTGATCTTTGTAGATTTTAGTTCCTTTTTCAAGGTTCCTATATTTAGGTTCATATTTAGTGACTTGACTAGATGAATTTGAATTGCTTGATTGTTCAGTTTTTATACTATTTATTATGGTCGCAGTGGAGAGTATAGTTAAGATTATATTTACAGGAATAAAAACAAGGAGAAGATTACGGATTTCCTTAATACGGCTTCCCTTAATTACGGGGTCTTTCGTCTGTTGAGAAGCTGAACTCGTCGAATCGCGGGGCGTCATGGGTAAAGATGGCAGAGGTTGTAATAATGTTTGTAGATTGGAGCTTATTTTGGCAAAACAAGAAGTATCTTGTAACTTTTGATCACGAGTATTGTCTTCAGGTTTTTCTTCTACGTTTGAATAATTGTTTTCATCCTCTTTAGGAAACTGTTCAGTTTCATAACTTAAAGGTGAAACGATAGGAGGATTTCCTTCATTTTCTTTTATGGGTTGTGTAGACGAACTGGGAATTTCACGATCCCTGACTTCTAAAATCATTAAAGTGACATCATCATTTTTCATTTTTATTGTGTCATCATGTCTAGCAGATTTTACAAAATTCTCAAACTCCTGTTCTGAATTAATTTTAAGTAAAGTTGTTAAAATCTCTCTATCTCTTTGCTGTTCTGTATATTTAAAAATATATTCAGCTAGAGCGTCAGTTGCTAGTAGAAAATAAAGCTTATCTGAATGTTGTTTGTATTTTAATGGGATGTCTAAAAATTCTGGCTTATAATCATTATTATTTTTATGGTAACTTCCAAAATATCCAGGTCGATTATTAAAATCCGCTGATTTTTGCAATAAATAGGTTTTAATTAATTTATCTCCCTGAAAAATAAACAGACAGCTATCGCCAACAATAGATACTTTGGCTTGATTTTCAATAAATTGTAACCCAATAAAGGTAGATGTTGCTGGTTGAAAACCATTCAAACCATTGTAAATCTCAATCCAGGCAAAATTATTACCGCTTTTTGCTTTTTGTAATTCTGCTTTAACTTCTTCTAACCATTGTTCCTGAATTGGTTTAAGCCATTCTTGCCAATTGTTTTTATCAATCTGGGGATTTTTCCAAAAATAATCAACAAGAAGTTTTGACCATATACTTGAGTAAAATGATTGAGTTGCACCATCGGCGATCGCAAAACAATTCTTAGCTTCATTACAGCTAAAATTATCTTGACAACCGCTAATGGTTTCCATCTCTTTATGAGTTCTATGACTGAACCGACGGATGACTGAAACTTTATGATCAGATTGCATAATTAATGACAATAACTTTAGCGTAATGCTCCTTGAGAACCAAATTGAAGAAGTTTAATCAGTGCTTCAGCATCAGCATTAAAGATAAAACCTCTGGCATTAGGTTGAACATTAAAACCCGCATTTTTGGCACTCTCAGCAAGAGGCTCAGGAAGCACACTGGAAATATCAAACAAAAAGTTAGCAAATTTATTACTGCTAAAACCAGCATTGTCACTAGGTAACTCTATTTTCCCTGCTGATGCGTTAGAAATATGAGCATTCAAAACAATCACGTTACCGTCACTTGTTTTAAGTTGTGCTAGTTTTTTCGCTTCAGTAGTAGCAGCATTAGAATCATTAGGTTCTCCATCGGTTATATTAATAACAACGGGTGGAAAGCTATCGGGATGATTAGAAATAAATTTTTCTACCCCAGTATAAGCCTGTTTAAAGGCTTCAGCCATTGGTGTTCCATTACTTGCAGTCGGTTTCACAAACACTCGCATTACTTCATCCACTTCAACCAACCCACCTGCACCATCAGAGACTTTTCTCTTAAGGGTTGTTGTATCGGGATTTTTAGCCAACTCTGAGGCTTTATGTAGAAATAGTACATTAATACTTGCTCCATAGCCAACCGCCGCCACAAAACATCTGTCTTTAATCTCATTACCCGATGAACAAGCTGTAATAATTTCTCCGATGACTCGATTAACGGCTTTTGCGGCAAACTCTGCTTTATTTAAATTGGTGTATTTATCTGACATTGAAGCTGACTGATCAATCATAATCAGGATAAATCCAGGCTTGGCGCTACTCAGTTGTTCTTGATACATAACTTAAAGATTACTTCATTGATTTTTGAAAGGGAAAAGATGATCATGTCACCGCAAAATGGGCTATGATGACAATCTAGCAAGCAAATAGGACTAATTAGCTTGATTTACCTAACATCTCAGTATTGTAGCGTTTGATTTTAGTACAAAAGTAGGCTTTGGTACACAATTTATAGGTAGGTTATGGTACAGTCTTAGTTCCGTTTGGTATAATATATTGGATTAACCCTCTAATTTTTTAACCAGAAATGAATAATATTGACCAAGTTTTGCAATATGTTGATGATTTAATGTTTGAGAAAGTGGCGTCTCATCTGACACCAGTACAAGAAGCAATCTTGACAGGGGTTTGGCAAGGTCAAAAATATTGGCAAATTGCTCAATCTTTTAATGGTTGTAGTGAATCTCATATTAAAAAAGAGGCTGCTAACTTATGGAAAAAGTTGGGTAAGGTATTAGACGAAGATGTTAATAAAGATAATTTACGATCCAAGTTAGAAAGAAAATATCGGGTTTCTCAAGCTTATCATTCGGGGAATTGTTTGTTACAAATTGATAACATCAATATTGGTGGTCAAATTATTCAAACGACTAATGATAACCAAAACCGATCATATTCTTTACATAATAATAAATCTCCCATGATTGACTTAACAAAAGCCCCTGAATTAAGGTATAACTGTGGACGTAAGTTAGAAATATCAACCTTAAAAGAATGGCTAGATAATAAAACTCGATTAATTACCATTTATGGGTTAACCGGAATTGGAAAAACAGCTTTAACCCTTAAATTAGTTTCAGAAATTGCCCCACAATTTGATTATATTATTTATCGCAGTCTGGAAAATATTCCTCAATTAATCGCTCTCAAGGATGATCTAAAACAGTTTTTCGCCCAATCTCTATCAACCCCCTTACCTGATATAATAGATTATCTAAGCTCCTATCGTTGTTTAATTATTCTTGATGATGTGCAGAATATTTTTAAACTGGGGGAATTAGCAGGTAAATATTTAAACGACTGTCAGGATTATCATAAATTTTTTCATCAAATTGCTACCACATCTCATCAAAGTTGTTTGATTTTAATTAGTTGGGAACTTCCCAGAGATTTTGTCACCTTAAAATCCGATAAAATTAAAACTTTATACCTGCAAGGTTTAACAACAGAATTTGAAGAAATCTTCAAAGAATACGGTTTAAAAAATGAGGAGAAATGGACGGAACTGAGGGAACTTTATCAAGGTCATCCTAACTGGTTAAATATCATCTCCTCAACCATTATTGAACTATTTGATGGAGAAGTATCCTTATTTTTAGAACAAATGAAAAATGAAATTTATTTAGGAGATATAGAAGACTCGATCGAATGTCATTTACAGCGTTTATCCGCAACAGAAAAAAAGGTGATACACTGGTTAGCTAATCAAACTGAAGCGGTAGAAAAGTTTCCCAAAACTGCTAATCTTGACTTATCTACTTCTGAATTTTGGGCAACTATTCAGTCATTAATTAGACGCTGTTTACTGGATAAATTATCATCAGAAACCTCGTCCTATTTTCCTATTAATCCTGTGTTTAAATCCTATCTTAAAAGAAATCCTAACGATTAGGAAAAATTGATATTATTCTAAATATATGTGTACCGCAACGCAGAAACCCGCAGGATCGCTTTCCAGTATATCCTATTTTCTATACACCTGATCGTGACTACCAATATCAATTAACAAGATGATGACTTCTAAATATTCTCCATCTTCCGAAAAACTAAAAATAATTCGACAATCGTAAGCTACAGTACAAGACCATAACCCTTCTAAATTACCACTTAACTTATGGGTTTTTAAAGACAGTGTAAATGGGTCTTCTGCCAGTTTTCTAAGTACATCGAAAATTTTAGGTTTTAACTGGGTATTTTTCTTGATTAGCTTCTTAAACGAACGCTTAAACCCATCACTCCATATTAGATCCATTGTTAATCCTCATTCAAATCAGCAATCAAATCTTCTACGGTTCCCCTTCTGGCCGTTCCAGTAGCGATCGCCTGTTTCAATTCCTTAAAATTAGCTAAAATTTCTCTTTCTCTTGCTTTGGCTCTATATTGACACAAAATCTCTAATAATGACTCCTGTTCATCCTCTGATAAATTCTCAAAAGATTTGATCATTTCTTGCAAAGTCATCATTTTACCTCTTAACTCTCGATCAAAACCTGGGATCTCTTATTCTTTGTGTGATCAGTTTAACTTATATAGGAGCGATCAATCTTTGTGTCCTTTGTGTCTTTGTGGTTTGCTCCACTCGCTCGTCACCAGGACTGTATCTTAGAATACATTTTACCCACCAAACCTAAGAGAGCCAAATTTATCTTATTATAAATATATGTGTACCGCAACGCAGAAACCCGCAGGAGCACTTTCTAGTTTTTCCTATTTTATCAATACACTTCACCATGAGTACCAATGTCAAGTAAAATGATAACTTCCTCCTGGGTGTCTGGCTCAATTTTTATAGAAAAAATAATCCGACAATCATAACCACAAGAACAAGCTTTAAGTCCCGATAATTCCCCTCTTAATGAATGAGTTCCCAAGCTCAAAAAATAAATATCTTCCCTCATTTGTGCCAATGTCTTCTCAATCGCTTTCTGTCGTTGAGGATTTCTGAGAACAAACTTACGGAAAGTCCGCTTAAATTTAGGCGTTAAAACCAGTTCTCTCATAATATCTATTCTAAAGTTTCTCTCAATTCTCTCAGAATAATTTCTAGGGGTTGAGGTTTAAATTCTCCTTGATGAAAAGCATTAATTGACTCCCTAGCATCTCTGGCAATTTCTTGACGGCGAATATCAAGTAAACGATTTTGTAAAATTTCTAATAACATTTCCTGTTGT
This sequence comes from Microcystis flos-aquae FACHB-1344, assembly GCF_014698375.1. Lineage (NCBI taxonomy): Bacteria > Bacillati > Cyanobacteriota > Cyanophyceae > Chroococcales > Microcystaceae > Microcystis > Microcystis flos-aquae. Next base: position 8,195 of record NZ_JACJSW010000239.1, read on the forward strand.
TCTAAAGATAGTTGCTCAACAGTATTTAAAGCTTGTTCTAAACTGATCATAATTTAACCTCAAAAAACCACCTTATATTCTAACAACAAAAAAGCACCCCCTCGCGGGAGTGCCTTTTCATTCAGACTAGGAATTAACCATTGATAGCGGGAGCAATCAGAGCTACAGGAGCCTGTTCACCACTAGCTAAGTCTAAGGGGAAGTTGTGAGCATTGCGCTCGTGCATTACTTCCATACCGATACCAGCGCGGTTTAATACATCGGCCCAAGTACCGATTACACGACCTTGAGAATCGAGAATCGACTGGTTGAAGTTGAAACCGTTGAGGTTAAACGCCATGGTGCTAACACCCATTGCCGTAAACCAGATACCGATTACCGGCCATGCACCCAAGAAGAAGTGCAGAGAGCGGCTATTGTTGAAAGAAGCGTATTGGAAGATTAA
>NZ_JACJSW010000024.1:0-10068 GCF_014698375.1 Microcystis flos-aquae FACHB-1344
ATCCAATAAACGCTTGGGGAGAGAATACCTCTACTTTTTCAGAAGCAATTCTGTCTAAGCAAGTAATCTCTGTGAACCAAGAATCCCCGTCTCTTTAGAGCGGGGAGTGTCAACGAAGGGATGAAACCTGAACAACATAGAACAGCAAAGCACAACGATCAGATAGCTCCGCTTGATCGGATAGTTTCAACCTGTTGAACTTTACTCCACTGTGACACTTTTGGCTAAATTGCGCGGCTGATCCACGTCTAAACCGCGACGGGCTGCGATATGATAGGAGAGCAATTGTAGGGGAATTACTGTTAGAATTGGCGATAATAATTCTTCAATTTCCGGCACATACAACAAATCATTAAAGACTTTTGGCGCTTCCGTATCGCTGTCGGCAACTACTCCCAATAATCGCGCATCCCTTGCCTTTGCTTCCTGTGCATTGGAGAGAACCTTATCATAAACTATCCCCGGCATAGCAATCGCTACTACGGGAACTTTTGCATCTAAAAGCGCGATTGGTCCGTGTTTCATTTCTCCGGCTGGATAGCCTTCCGCATGAATATAACTGATTTCTTTGAGTTTTAAGGCCCCTTCTAAGGCAATGGGGAAATTAATCCCCCGTCCCAAGAAAATAAAGTCTTGGGTGTCATTAAATTCATGGGCTAATTCTTCGATCGCTTTTTCCTGTGTTTCTAAGACAGTTTCGATCGACCTTGGCAGCGATCGCATTCCATTAATAATTTCCTCGATTCTCTCTAAAGACAAAGTTTGACGACGATAGGATAAATCCAAAGCTAAGAGATAAAAACCCAATAATTGTGCCGTAAAACTCTTAGTTGCCGCCACCCCGATCTCGATTCCTGCTTGGGTATTAATAATCTGATCGACCATTTGTGCTAGGGTACTTTCGGGGCGATTAGTAATACCGATAATCCGGGCCTGATATTTTTTTTCTAATCCTAAACGACGCTGTTTTTCCGTTTCCAAAGCCGCTAAAGTGTCGGCTGTTTCCCCCGATTGCGTCACCCCGATAGTTAAAGTATTGGGCATCAGGGGGGTGGGTGCATAGCGAAATTCCGAGGCGTACTGTACCCTGGTGGGAATACCTGCCAACTGCTCGATCAAGTATTTACCGACTAAACTAGAGTGCCAACTGGTTCCACAGGCTAAAATCTGAATATGTTCTAAATTATCGTAAATTTCTTCAGAAAAATTAATATTTATCGGGTTGACATTATCCTCATTTTGTGCTGTCCAATGGGGATGCAGATAGGTCCCTAAACAGTCGCGCACCACTCCGGGTTGTTCGTAGATTTCCTTGAGCATGAAGTGACGATAACCCTGTTTTTCTACGGTCGTCGGACTCCAATCGAGGACTCTGGGGCTTTTACGGACTCTTTTGCCCTCAAAATTATAAATTTCTACTCCCAAGGGTGTTAACCGAGCGATTTCGCCATTATCCAGGGACAGCACTGCCCGGGTATGGGGAACCAAAGCACTGACATCGGAGGCACAGAAAAACTCCCCCTGACCAAAACCGATGATTAAAGGGGCGTGTTGCCGCACGACAATCAATTCATCGGGATAATCGGGACTAATCACCCCTAGGGCAAAAGCACCCTCTAAACGTTCAATTGCCCTTAAAACTGCCTTGAGGAAAGGACTCACCCCCAAGTAGTCTTCATCGGTAGGTTTGGGTAGATAACTGGCGATTAGATGGGGAATAACTTCTGTGTCGGTTTCTGAGTCAAATATGCAGCCTTTTTCCTTTAATTCTGTTCTTAATACCTGAAAATTTTCGACAATGCCATTCTGTACCACTGCCACCCGTTGACTATTATCGGTGTGGGGATGGGCATTACTTTCTACGGGTTTGCCGTGGGTTGCCCAACGGGTGTGACCGATGCCAATTTGGGAGGGATTAACTTCCTGTTCTAATTTTTCCCGCAGATTGTAGAGTTTTCCCTGGGCGCGGACTCGATGTAATTCACCTTCGAGAATTGTGGCAATTCCTGCCGAATCATAACCCCGATATTCTAAACGTTCCAAACCAGCTAGGAGAATATCGATCGCTGTTTGGGTTCCGATATAGCCAACAATTCCGCACATTCTTTCCCTGACCCCATTTAGGCTAAGTCCGATCTATTCTATCGCAAGCGTGACACTTGTTTGCTTAGAGGCTAAAGACGCACTGACAAGGGCAAAGTTTCCTCTAATGGGACTCATACTGACTAATCCTACGTTAATTGTCAACGCCTGCCTCTGATCTGTAAGTAGATTGAAGGCCTAACGGCGAGCGTCACCGGCGGCAGTAGCTTTGGGTAATTATCAAAGTCTAGTATAAGGTCGGGTGCAGTGATACGTTAGGCTTAAGCGATTAAAGGTAGCAAAAAAAAGAATTAGATTCGGATTTCCCTCCTTGTCCTCCTTGTCTTGTCTTCACAGGTTTGTAAAATACCTACACCTGTGAGCCCCGGGAAAAAATTTTTCAGCAAGCCCTATTTGTGTTATAATTAGTTGGTCAAAAATGCTGGTGTAGCTCAGTGGTAGAGCAGCTGATTTGTAATCAGCCGGTCGCGGGTTCAAATCCCATCACCAGCTTCAATCTCTCACTCCTAATGGGACTTTTAAAAACCCACTCCCCACTCCCTGCTCCCTGCTCCCCTATACTTTCTAAACAGGATTTAGTATCAGTAGTCAGTAGTCAGGAGAATTAAGAATGAATAATAGTCGATTAAATGGTGTATTTACAGATTTTATGCCATTTAATCCTTATTTTTGCCGTTTTTGAACCCTGAAAAATTAATTATGCAAGAGCGTCTAATTTGTGGATTTCATCCCTCCGGTTGGAATCAAGAGGAAAATTGCCCCGATTGGCAAACCGAAGACCCCTGAACGGGAATTTAAACCAGACAAAACCATACTAGGGACTGGGGTTCGCAACTGTGGCACACTAGAGAGTAGAACTGAATTGACGGTAAGCCCTTGACTAATCAAATTACCCCTTTCGACCCCCTTCACAACCACGACGAGACGGGACATGACCACGAGTCAAAAGGGACTCCCCACGTCCATAGCGAAGCTTCCCTGAAGCAAATTATTAACCGTCTCTCGCGCATCGAAGGACATATTCGCGGCATCAAGACGATGGTATCGGAAAATCGTCCCTGTCCCGAAGTTTTGATGCAAATTGCCGCTATTCGCGGGGCGATTGATCGCGTCGCCAGAATGATCCTCGACGAACATCTGAGCGAATGTATTGCCCGGGCTGCCCAGGAAGGTAGTATCGAGACAGAAATTGAAGAATTAAAGGCCGCCTTGGATCGCTTTTTACCCTAGATTGTGCTATAATGAGAAGTTGGCATTTTTTAGGCAGAGAGCGATTACAGGAGGTGAATTAGGTTAATGACCCAAGTGGTAGTTGGTCAGAACGAGGCGATCGAATCAGCCCTGCGTCGTTTTAAGCGACAGGTAGCGAAAGCGGGAATTTATGCGGATATCAAAAAGCATCAATTTTTTGAAACCCCTCAAGAAAAGAGAAAGCGTAAAGCAGTAGCCCGGAGACGACAAAGAACCCGTCGTCGTTAAAACTCCCCAAGTCAGAAGCCGCTCGCAAGCTTCTGGCTTGCTTTTATTTTAACCTAGTGGTGGGGGTTGGGTTTTAGGGGTGTGGGAAGTGGGGTGTGGGGTTGGGGGATGGGGAGATAGGGAGAAAAAAGCTGATTACTGATCACTGATCACTGATCACTGACTCCTGAAGGCTTTTTCGCTTAAGATAAAGTTTAGCCCTCGATCGAGTTCTAGTGTTTTCATGGTTTTACAACTGCGCGTCTACGTTCCCGAACATCCTCTGGTTAAGCATTGGTTGGCGATCGCCCGCGATCAAAATACCCCCTCGGTACTGTTTAAAACAGCGATGACGGAACTAGGGCGCTGGTTAACCTACGAAGCGGCGCGGCAATGGTTGCCGACGCTGGAAACTAGCGTTAAAACCCCTCTAGCGGAATGTGCCGCTACTTTTATCGATCCTAGCGTACCGATCGCCGTAGTTCCGATTTTAAGGGCAGGATTAGCCCTGTTGGAAGGGGCCCAAAGCCTTTTACCCCTAGCTAGTACCTATCACCTCGGTTTGGCCAGAAATGAGGAAACCCTGGAGGTGAGTTGTTATTTAAATAAATTACCGGCCAGTTTTGATCCGGCCACGAGAGTCTTAATTCTCGAACCGATGTTAGCCACGGGGGGATCAATTTCAATGGCAATGGCAGAAATTACCGGCAGAGGCGTTGATCCTACCCTGATTCGCCTGATTTCCGTGGTGGCTGCCCCGCCGGCTTTACAGAAATTGAGTCAAAATTATCCCAGCTTGAACATCTATACGGCTATTATCGATGAAGGATTAAATAGCGGCGGTTACATCGTGCCGGGATTGGGCGATGCCGGCGATCGAGCTTTTGGAACCTATTAGGAGAAAAAGGGATTATGAGTCAGCGAGATGGGTTTACGGGCGGTTTTTTAGCCGGTGCGATTGTCGGTGGTTTAGTGGGCGGTGTTTTGGGGACAGTGTTGGCTAATCGCAGCCGTCGCGGTTTAGCAGATGGTGATAATCAAGCTTTTTTGGAGGAGAGCCGCAATGGGCGCTTGACTCCAGAGGAAGGCATGGAAATGGCCCGCCGCAGTTTGGAAGATAAAATTGCCCAGTTAAATCTAGCGATCGATGATGTGCGTCAACAGTTAGGATCGGTACAAGAAAACGGCAGCGATCATTAAAATGGGGCTGGCTGAATAAATCTAAAAACCTTGTTGGATAATATCTTAAGAATAATGTGTTGACAATTAGGCAGAGCCTTGCAACCAGGAAAAACAATCATCGCTTAGACTTGATCGCACAAAAACAACGAAATCTAAAACCGTAATTTTCCGTTAGAATTAGCAGTAATCAAACACCACGCTTGCGGGAGCTATGGTTAACCTCACCTATAACAAAAATCGCCCTCTTCCCAGCGCCGAAGAATTGCCCTCTTCCGACGAAACTCCAGTGGATAATCAGTTACAGAATGATCTTCCCAATCTGCTGCTAAGTTTATTAGCCTTAATTTGGTCTGGTCGAGATGATTGGTATTTTGGGGTAGATATGGCTGTTTATTATAATCCAGACGAATCAGCTTTTGTCCCCGATGGTTTCTTAGCGGTTGGAGTCAACCATGATACGGGAGAAAGAGGTCGGTTAAGCTATATTTTGTGGGGAGAAAAGTATATCTTGCCGATTTTGTTTTTAGAGGTAATTTCCGAGAAGAAGTATAATAGTGAGTATGAGGAAAAATTCTTAAATTACCAAACCCTGGGGATTCTGTATTATGCAATATACAATCCTTTGAGTGGCAGAAGGGGAAGATTTAAAAACCGACAAAGATTAGAGGTATATAAATTAATCTCAGGCAAATATGAACTTCTAGAAAGTGAGAATAATCGAGTTTGGTTGCCTGAAATTGGCTTGGCGCTGGGTTATGAAAAAGGAGAACATATTGCTTGGTATCGGGAATGGTTATACTGGTATGACCAGTCAGGAAATCGCTATCTAACGGCTGAGGAAAGAGCGAAGAACGCAGAGGCGATCGCTGCTCAAGAACGTCTGGCTAAACAAGAGGCGGAACAAAAAGCCATCCGGTTGGCTGAAAGGCTCAGAGGGCTTGGAATTAACCCCGATGAAATGTAGGGTCTGACTTCTCCAAGGTATAAGCGCCAGTGCTTCCCTAATTTCCCTGGCCGTGCCTTGGATTACTGTTGCTTGTGTAGTCTTGATTTTTGATCATTCTAGGGCGAATCCTAGCATAATTCACGACTGAGATGCTACCCATCGAAAAACCAAAAAAACAAAACCCCCTCCACTGACTGAATGAAGGGGTGTTTGTGATATTTTGTGGCCAATTTAGCCGACTTTTGTGGTTTACTTCTCGGCTGATTTGGATGATTTTAGTTTGCGTTTGAGGGTTGAAGCTGCGCCAAGAGTGCCGATAGCAAACAGTCCAAGAAGAGAATTGGGTTCGGGAACAGAAACTTGTTTGGTGACGAAGTTCAGGGAATTGGCCATTAACAGTGCGCCATCGGTACTACTGACCCAGAAATCTGATCGAGCATCGCTTGATGGGGGATAAAAATTCAACCCAGCTATTTTGCCCGCAAATGTGGAGGTATTGACGGCGATTAGCGGTGCACCATTACTCCAGTCAGCCACTGCTACCGCACCGGGGTTGAGAGAGCCCACTGTATTGTAGTAACTCAATGACCCGCCATTGAAGCTGGTAACGCCTGCGAGGATCGGGTTCGATGGATCGTAAATTGTTCCTAATGTTAGATTTACGGGTTGGTTCTGTCCTCCTGGTTGCCAAACATCGTAGTTTTGCGCCCTCCACCGACCACCAATGTCTATGAAAGCGCTCCAGAACGAAAAAGTCGCTTGGACTGCTCCACCACCCGCATCGACGTAATCTGCCAATACGTTACCGAAAGTGGTTGAATCCGCAAAAGCGGCATCAGAAAAGAATAGTACGGCATCATAAGCCTGTAATTGCGCGAGAGTTGGGGTAGAAGAGCCGACATTCAGTATATCTACGCTCCCAGAAATCAGGCCAGTTCCAGCAATTTTTGCTTGAACGTCGTTGAGCCAACTCGCACTGTTGGGAGCTCCGGCAATCAGAACGCTGGCCAAGGCGTGGCTAGTAGTGCCGAAGAAAACGGTTGATGCCACAATACCAACTGAGAGAGATTTTTGACTCAGCGCCGCTAAAATTGGATTTTTCATCGAAAATTTGGGTCTGAAACCCCGCCGTTTTACGACGGCTTTACTGTTAAATATTAGCACATTTACGAAATATATGCTAAAATGTGAGGTATGGAAAAAGCCTATTCGTTTCGATTTTACCCCACACCCGAACAAGAGTCGCTATTGCGGCGCACTTTGGGCTGTGTAAGATTAGTTTACAATAAAGCTCTCCATCTCAGAACACAAGCTTGGTATGAAAGACAAGAAAGAGTAGGATATGTTCAAACTTCTTCAATGCTAACCGAGTGGAAAAAGCAAGAAGAATTAAACTTTCTCAATGAAGTAAGCTGTGTACCTTTACAACAAGGGTTAAGACACCTACAAACAGCTTTCACTAATTTCTTTGCTGGTCGTACTAAGTATCCTAACTTTAAGAAAAAACATCAGGGAGGAAGTGCCGAATTTACCAAATCTGCTTTTAAATTCAAAGACAGACAAATCTATTTAGCTAAATGCACAGAACCTTTACCTATTCGATGGTCAAGACACATCCCAGAAAGCTGTGAACCAAGCACAGTAACAGTCAGATTACATCCTTCAGGACGTTGGCATATCTCAATAAGATTTGATGACCCAACGATTAAGCCTCTACCAGTAACAGATAAAGCCATCGGAATTGACTTAGGAATTAGTAGCCTCGTGATTACCAGCGATGGCGATAAAGTGTCTAATCCCAAGCATTTTAAAAACCATTATCGGAGACTGCGAAAGGCCCAAAAAAGCCTTTCTAGAAAACAGAAAGGGTCAAAAAATCGGGAAAAAGCGAGAATCAAAGTAGCCAAGATTCACGCCCAAATTACTGATAACACAAAAGACCATTTACACAAGCTAACCACTCAATTAGTCCGTGAAAACCAAACGATTGTGGTTGAGAATTTAGCCGTCAAGAATATGGTCAAAAACCCGAAATTATCTCAGGCAATATCTGACGTTAGTTGGGGAGAAATTACCCGACAATTAGCCTATAAATGCCGTTGGTATGGGAGAAACTACATCGAAATAGATAGATGGTTTCCTAGTTCTAAAAGGTGTAGTAATTGTGGGCATATTGCCCTTGAAAATGCCGTTAAATGTTCGAGAATGGGATTGTCCAGACTGTGGGACACACCATGACCGAGATGTTAACGCTAGTAAAAATATTTTGGCCGCAGGGCTTGCGGTGTCAGTCTGTAGAGCGACCATAAGACCAGAACAGAGTAAATCTGTTAAGGCAGGTGCGGAACCCCGCAAGGGAAAGAAGCAGAAACCTAAATCGTGAGGTTTGGGAATCGCCGTCCGTTTTACGGCGGCGAGGATGTCAATTTTAGAATTAAACACGAATAGGGTTTGAAAAGCATCATACACACTTACCCCCCCCGCATTGTATCAAAAGCTACAATTTAATAAATATTTACATTCCTCCCCCCCAGGGCTTACGCCGCTACAGTAATCACAGTTACAATGTTTGAGAGGTCTGAGTGGTAACTGATAACTGATAACTGATAACTGAAATGACTACACCTACCTTCACCATTCCCCAATCTGACCCTTCCCTTTCCCCCCGGCAATCCCTGCCGACGATGTACGATTTACCTAGTGATAATCCACTTGAACCCGGTTTGCCTGACGAATTTCACCTATTACAACCTCAGTTATTACTGCTGACTTTTCAGCCTCCCAACTGGGAACCAGAGCTAGTTTTTAGCGCCGCTGACCTTAACCTTTACTACGATGTCAGACACCCTCAATGGTACAAGCGTCCCGATTGGTTTGGGGTGGTCGGTATTCCTCGTCTCTACGATGGCCATGACCTGCGCTTAAGCTATGTGATTTGGCAGGAAGGGGTTTCCCCTGCGATTGTGGTGGAATTATTGTCTCCAGGTACGGAAAATCAAGATTTAGGAGAAGAACTACGCCAACCAGAAGAACCGCCAACTAAGTGGACAGTTTATGAACAGATTTTGCAGGTTCCCTACTATGTAGTTTTTAGCCGCTATACTAACCAACTTCAAGCGTTTGAACTGGTAGATGGTCATTACCAACCCGTGACTTTAGTGGAGGGACGCTTACCGATTCCTCAACTGGAATTGAGCTTGGGTTTGTGGCAAGGTTCCTATCGGGGGATTGAGCGGCTATGGTTACGCTGGTTGACGCTGGAGGGAGAGTTAATTCCCCTTGCCGATGAGGAGTTAATTGTGGCGAAACAAGAGGCTTCTGCGGCTAAACAACGAGCAGAACAACTAGCGGCACGATTGCGGGAATTAGGGATAGATACTGAAACTATTCCTCAGATTGACTTTTAAATTTAGGCAGAGCCTAAATGTTTGGTTCCAAGGCAGAGCCTTGGAACCAGGAATTAAACAAACTACCCCAAAAAAAGAGAGAGGAAACCCGCGTCTCCTCTCCCTTGTAGGCATTATTTCCTCGCTTTGCGGACAGCACCCCCTAACATTAAACCGCCCAGGGTGATAAAACCAAGAAGGCTAGAGGGTTCGGGGACAGTGACTGCTGGAGTCGGAACTGTCAGTACGGTTGAGATTCCATAGAACCGATATTCTTCAGAACCTGACTTACCGGATTCGTTGATCCACCCTGACCCCAGGACTCCAGCGATCGCAACACCGACGATAGCGACATTAGACCCGAGCTCCCCTCCACAGCACCCGACCGTACCATCATCCGAGGTTCCAGACCATACGAAAAAGAAACCTACGGATTCTTGGGGAGTGCGATCAATGCCGGTTAATATGCTGCCATCCCAGAGATCGGCATTATTGTTGGCAACCCGGTTGCCATCTATGAGATAGATCGGAACACCCGTACTCGATGGATTAGTACCTGTATTATCACGGGCAGCGACTGAATCCGTAGAACCGATCGCCTTCCATTCGATCGTATTAGGGTTAAATCCTGCCGCATTTAAAGCCACATCGAGAGCCGTATCAATCCCTGGGGTTCCTCCTCTGGCATCATTGGTAACAAATTTATTGTAGTCGTCGATGTTGGTGCTTGTTGCATCCCGTGTGCCGTCAGTAACAAACACCAAACGATACTGATCGCCTGGATTCAAGCCTGTAGGGACGACCACCAAAGCAGCTTGTGCCGCACCAGTTCCCAGAGTTGCCAGGGCAACCCCAGAAACAATTCCGAGTTGTTTTATTTCTGAACTTCCCCCGTATAAACATACTAGCTATGGCTAAAAGTCTTACAGAGCCTGAGTTAAAGCAATATAATACTAATGGACTACTGGACACAAAATCCTGAATTCCTTACGC
>NZ_JACJSW010000240.1:0-11195 GCF_014698375.1 Microcystis flos-aquae FACHB-1344
GCTTGTTTTGACAAAAAAATACCGATTTCTGGGTTGACATACTGAATCATTAAATCTCTAACAGTCTCTTCTATCTCTGCCAAGTTATTAAATTTCTCAACTTGGGATTGTTCCTAAAGACATTGCCCTAACTCTTGACATAACTCTTTAATTCTTTTTTCATTTTCTGATAACATTGGACTGTTCCTCCCATCGAGATATATTCTGAATCGTAAGTTATAACTATTATAATCTCATTTCTCTTTGTGATCAGGTTCAAGATTTTCTAGTTTTTGACTGCTATAAGCATTAATACTCATTGCACAAGTGAGATGCTCCCTTGATGGTGGAAGGTGGAAGGTATCCCCTATCAGACACTTATCTCTAGCATCCTACACAAATATGTTACCGGTCGGCTCGTGGAAAGTTCGAGTTAGTTTTTGTTGTTGTTAAAATGAATCTTCCCCCCTTAATACCCCCTTAATAAGGGGGGCATCTGAAAGTTTTTAACACCTACCTACTTATCAGTTTTTCTGGTTGTTTTGATAATGATTAAAAGAATTACTCTTGAGAATTTCAGAAAATCCTAAGACGATTATAATATAATCTATAAATTTTCAGCTAGGAAAGCAAGGTAAAGGAGGTTTAATGGCTGTTTCTAAAATTTCTTCCGCTCGCTCCGAAAGATTAGGAATTACACCAGAACACATTCCTATAATTGGATCATCTTCTAAATAAGTATTTGTTGAAGCTGGAGATTCTAGGGCAGAATCTATATTTTTTGAGGTTTCTGGTAAATGGCTTTCTAAACTTTCGATCAGCTTTTCTAAAACGAGAAGTTTTTCAAAACTCAGCCGCTCAATTTGGTTGATTAGTTTTTGCCGCAATTCGATCGATGTCATTGTCCTATCTCCTGTTTTTTTAAGATGAGAAAAGGCACCCCCCCCGACATCGGGGGGGTCGGGAGACGATTCAGCTAATCTAAGGATGGGCGGTTAAAATCCGTCTTATTTTACTGATATTCAGCCTAGCCCAATTGTAGCATTAAAGTTAACCCTACAAAACAAATCTAAACGCCAAAATATAGTCATTTCAAATAAGTTTGAGACATAAGCTTTTCATTATTTAAATTGGTATTTTAGGTTGTAGGGGCGAAGCATTCGGATAAGAAATCTACGGTTTCAGCGATAGGTTATTGCCCGAATGCTTCGCCCCTACGGGAGTGCTTACTGACAATAATAGTGAGCTAGGTAAGTTTTTTTGGTTCTTCGTTACTTGGTATGGTTCAATAGGGTGGCATAAATCGACTAAATCCTTATCTGGCAAGAGTTCTATTGATTAGTTCGTTCTAGATCGAAAACAATTGACAAAAATCGCATCAATGTCCTTCTCTATAAGGGTTTCATCCCTTATAACTCCGTCCATTGCATAGCACAAACCGAAGAACCGTTTTTTTTTGATCCTGGGCGAACGCGGTTCGCCCCCACAAAATCTGGTTGAGGGGAGCATCTCACTTACGCAATGAGTAATTATACTTAGCCTAAAAGCCACTCTTAATCGTGTCTTGGAACGAAATAGAGGCTTTTAAAGACTGCGTACATGGAGAATTAAAACAAGAATTACCCTCGAAAAGCCTATTTTTCCACTAAGTATTTATGCTCATGGCAAAGGTGAGATGCTCCCTGGTTGATGGTTGAGCTTGTAAAGGAACTGAATCTTTTAATCTTAAGATAGCAATATCTTGCGGATCATGGCTGTTAAATTTAACTGGATGCCAAACCTCTACGGTTGTTTCTAAAGATGTACCCGATGCAATTATAGGAAAATCACATTCAATAATGTCAGTAGGTTTCTCAGGAGATTTTACATCTAATCTAAAGATTCATTAACAACATGAGCGCAGGTAATCAAGTATTCTGATGATATTAGAAATCCTGCCCCAACAATTTCTATTTTATCATCTTTCTTGTTTCGTTGCTTATAAATTCTGACCACAGAAAATTCTAGAGATGCAACCATTATTTTTATCTAAGTCCTTATTGAGTAGATGATTGCTTATTTTTTTCCTTGTTATCCCATTTTAGGGTAATTTCATAATTAACATCGGCACTTCCAGATGCAATAATAGCCCCTAGCCCAACAGTCATTTTTATCCCGAATTTTACCTCTACCTGATCAGCAGGTTCATTGAAACTTTTGACCTTATTAATTATGGCATTTGCCACGGGTTTTATGCCATTTAATGCGTCTTCAAAAGACTGAGCGGCTTTAACAGCTATTTCATCTGTTAGACTAATAAGTTCATCTTCTGGTTTCGGTTTGGGTAAGGGTAACTTTTCATCCACCTCGATGTAAATAGTTCCCTCATCTGAGGTAAATTCCACTAAACGAGTCATAAAAATTCTCCTGTTTATTTTATTGCGGTTGCCCAGACTTAATCAATCACAACTCCATCTTTTTGCTCTCCTACCTAATTATAGCATTTCCTGTTCGCAAGAGGTACATTGTTGAGGTTGAAAGGCTTAATCAGCAAAGGTTTAACTGTGCCACCCAGGTGTGAGAAACGCTATATATCTCTTTACCAAGTATTCGGTTGAAAGTCAGCATCATTAATAATTGCCACCGTATCCCCAGATGGTTTAATCACAAATAGACCTTTTTTATATGCGTATCGATCGATTCCCTCGTTGATTTCAATTCCCGCCACTGCACCGTAAGCTTGATAGTTTTGATAATGGGGAAAAGCGATTTTAAAACGAGTCAATTTTTCGATAAATTCATCCACATCATCTTTAGATAATCGAGATTTACATTCCACCACCACGAGTCCTGTATCATCCACCGCTAGGATATCAATTTCCATGGCGATACCCTGACGTTTGACTCTGGCGCGGGGATAAACTTCCTTAATATCAATGCCTTTCTCCTGAAAAAGCCGTAAAACCGCCGGTTCTACCAATTCTTCCACAAATCGACCCCAGGGACTGGTCAGACTATCTACCGCTTTGCTGGTTCGTTCTACGGTGCGTTTCAGTTCTGCCATCGAGCGCTCGGCTTCGGCGGCCCGGCGATCGCTTTCTAATTTCGCTTCGGCAAAGATACGTTCCATTTCGGCCCGACGAAGAGCGCTTTCCCTGAAACGGCGATCAAACTCCTCGGCCGAAGCGCGGAATAGCTGGTAAATATCCTCAAGGGTTACAGGTTCACTCATGGACTGACAGGGGGTACCGATAGACGGGGGGATTTAACCCCTACCTATTTAATGCCTGATTATATCTCTTTACCAAGTGTTCGGTTGAAAGTCAGCATCATTAATAATTGCCACCGTATCCCCAAGATGGTTTAATCACAAATAGACCTTCTATCCATTAGTCAGATCTTTCTTAACATTTCAAACCTTTGTAGCACAAGGCTTTCAAGACTCGGTTAACAATTTGTAATATTCCTTGTTGACACCCTTACTGACAAAGAAAAAACTGAAATCAAGTCAGGATCAGGGTTGGAGTGCTTACTGACAAAATTGTTAAGAAAGATTCCTATCAGTAATCATACTAAATCCGTTGAGTATAGGCTACATATCAGGATAGGCAAGAGGCAAGAGGCAAGAGGCAAGAGGCAAAAGGAGGAATAGATAATCAGTCTTTAATCACTGGATTTAGAATCAGTGATCAATCAACCTTTAACCATGAGTCAGTTATGATGATGAAATTATTAAGATCTGTAGTCATTTTTGCAAGTTTACTGAATGTTACACCTGGGATGGCAAATCATCCACCCCGACAAGTTGCTCAAGCGTCTAGCGCTTATTCGATTCAAGGTTATTGTTTTTCAGTCGCTAATGATGATCTGGATTCTACGGCGAGGATTTATATTCAGGGAAATCAAGTCACGGGTCGGGTAGAAGCTACGATTCATAATGAACAAGAATCTTATTATAGTTCCTATACTCAAACCTTACAAGGAAGGAAAAATGGGAATCAGTTAAACTTAAATATCAAGACAAAAATTGAGTTAGATACTCAAACAACTCAAGAAACCTGGACGTTAACTTCAGATTCTTTGAATACGGGACGAGTCGTTTATCAAAAACAACCTTGTTTAGTGTCTCAAATTCGGTTTGCACCAGGAACTAATACCACTACAGTTAATCAATCGGTTGTTCGAGGGAGTCGAAATATTTATTTATTAAGAGCGAATCAAGGACAGAGAATGGATCTGAAAATTACAGCATTAGAAAATAATGCCGTATTCGATGTGATTGCACCGAATGGGCAAATTTTGAAAACAGAAGCTACCCAATCTAGTTTAAAATTACCGGCTACTGGAAATTATGAAATAATTGTAGGGGGAACTCGTGGCAATGCCACCTATAAATTAAATGTTAAAATTCAATAAATAGAAGGAAACATGGAACAGCCTTGTAGCCTTGTAATAACTGGACTTCCCCCATACATAAATACTAGAAAATTAACAAAACCCTTACTGCAGGTCGCTTCTAAGAAAAAATTGAAAAGAGGCCACTGGGTACATTTTTCACTTGAAAATGGCTGTACCGTTGACTGTATCTGGAGTAGAGCGATTCCGTAGAGTTGGCTGTATAGTGATCGCTAACCTTATTGTAACAGATTGTGTCATTAATCTCTAGAGTCAGCGATTTCCTCTGTAGCCATGTTTTTGATGGTTTTCTGCCCCGAAACAAGCTATAATGGTCGAAAGGTCAAATTTGAAAAATTTTGCCTCAAACCCTATCAGCGTAAGGACTTCAGGATTTTGTGTCCATTAGTCCATTAGTATTATATGGCTTTAACTCAGGCTCTGTAAGACTTTTGTCCATAGCTAGTATGTTTATACGGGGGAAGTCCAGATATATCAAGGAAAATCATAAATCGAGGTTAACCCTTTGTCCCGTAATGGTTTGAGCCTTTTTTGCTGACCGAAAACGCCTAAGTCCCATTACTTAACCTGCTTTATTGATGAAGATTTGGGAAGATACTTAAAAGTCTTGCTAGGAAAGTCTTTCAGCGATCTGGCTAAAAAAAGGCCAGCAATTGGTGAATAATTCAGGCTAATAGACATCTCCAAAAATTATCACCTAATCACAGCTTGCTTTGCTCTTTTGTACTAATTGAATAGTTCGATGATGGGTCAATTAAAATCATTTTTGTTTGGTAAGTTTCTTAACCAGAAAAAATTTTGGTCCCAAGATAATATTAGGTCGAGGTCTAATGTTCTGGGAGATTCTTCGTCTCGCTACGCTCCACTCAGAATGACATTTACCTTTGCGCTTCACTCAGATAGCTGAGGTGTTGTCTTAAGGTTTAGCAAAACAATAATTTCCTAATTCATCTCGCTTGAGAGATAATTTTCCAGTTTCATATTCATATACTGGTGACTGAAATTGAGGGAGTCCATCCCTCTCAATAATTTCTCCTTTTTTATTCCGCAATACAGGACATAGGACTAACTTTCCTGTTTGATCAAATACCCATTTGTGTGTCTGAGGATCTCGCAAGGGAAGGGGATAAATAGGTAAGCCGCGAGAACTTTTTAATATTTTGCCTGTTTCATCTTGTAGGGGTTCTAAATAAATCGTTTCACCTTGCAGATTTTTGGCTATTTCATTGGTCAGCGGGTCTCGTAAAGGAATGGCTTGGTTGGTAGCAAGATCAAGCCGCTGATATTCCCCAAAAGCAGGATGTAAACTCGGTAAATTGTCTCCAGTAACTTGAAAGTGTTTAGTATATTGAATAGCCGATTCGGTGAAGCCGTATCTTTTTAATAAAGCGTGAATTCCTGTCTGCTCAATAGAAACTAATAGATCTATATCAGTTACTTGTAATTCTTCTGCTTTCTTTAATGCTGAATCAATTAACAGCTTAATTGTTGGCGGATGCCGGTGCTGTTCCTCCACATATAACCCCAATACTGCTCCAACTCGACGCGGTATAAATGGATTTTCTAGCATCTCTAATTCTGTCTTAAGTTGCGGTGGAGGTGCTTCATCATAAAAGTAAATAGAGAGGAATCCCACTAACTCCTGTTCGTACTGTAAAACAAAACAGAATGAGAGCGGTTTGCTCAACTGATAGCCGACATATCTGGCAAAATCAAAATCAGATTTGATTCGCATTGACGGATCAACTTTTTCTCGTTCAACAGCAAAAAAACGCCAGAGAGAAACGAGTGCGTTTTTATCATCAGGAGTAGCAAGTCGTTGGATGTAAGACATAAAACTCTAGCAATATGTTCAGAACAAGCCTGGGATTATTTTTATAGTTTACCAGAGAGGCGGCAAATGGGGCAACCTCGTTAGCTTGTAGGGTGTTTTAGTGATAGCGTAACTAATAAAAACCACAGAGACACAGAGAACACAGAGTTTTTTTAATTGCGCTCAATTATCCCAATCTGATCTGGTTACGGCGGCTTGTTAATTTTGGTTTTTTGACCGAATTGATAGCCGAAAATACGCCCCCTATGCCTACTTAATTAAACAAAGAAGTTACCTAGCGGAATGTTCCCTAAAGCCGGTAAAGTACCAGTAAATCCAGTGATATTTATTAATAAATCATTGCTGGATTGGAAGCCAGCCGTGCTATCATTAATAACGAGGTAAGTTCCAGCTATTGCAACGGTTGTTACTTGCACTAAGGCGGCACTATTAACCGCTAATCCTTGATTACCTGTAGTGGCTCCATTGGCATCAGTAAATACCTGATTGACTAAATTCTGTAAAGTAGTAGCAGTGCTATTAGCAGCGCGACTAAAACTACTAGGTGCATTCATGACGAGTCCGCCTTGAGTTAATAAGTCGATTTTATCACTATTGATGGCAAAATCTGTGATACGGTCACTTGTTGATATGGTAGATTGTCCAAATTGGAAGATGAAAGTATCTGCACCTAAACCACCGATTAGAGTATCGATTCCAGCTTCTCCATTGAGGGTATTGTTACTACTATTACCAGTGATAATATTATTTAATGCGTTACCAGTTCCGTTAATGGCTGTCGTACCAGTTAGGGTGAGGTTTTCTAGGTTGTTTCCGAGGGTATAAGTTACGGAAGATTCAACTGTGTCTGTACCTTGGTTGGCGTTTTCGGTAATGGTATCGGTAGTAGTATCAATTTGATAGGTGTCATTTCCTAAACCACCGATTAGAGTATCGATTCCGGCTCCTCCATTGAGGGTATTGTTACCACTATTACCAGTGATAATATTATTTAATGCGTTACCAGTTCCGTTAATGGCTGTCGTACCAGTTAGGGTGAGGTTTTCTAGGTTGTTTCCGAGGGTATAAGTTACGGAAGATTCAACTGTGTCTGTACCTTGGTTGGCGTTTTCGGTGATGGTATCGGTAGTAGTATCAATTTGATAGGTGTCATTTCCTAAACCACCGATTAGAGTATCGATTCCCGCACCACCATTGAGGGTATCATTCCCAACACCTCCTGTGAGGATATCATTGCCATCTTTTCCTTCAAGATACTCATCGGCTGCTGTACCTACAAGATTGTTATCTTTATTGTCACCAGCAATTTTACTAACAACAATACCATTATAGTTAACAATGTTGCTGAGAGATTGCCAATTAAATTCAGAGACATTTTCTAAGGCATTTTTCACCTCTTGGTCTGATTTCCAAATTGAGACGACACCTTTTAAGTTATTAACCCAGGCTTTTAAACCATTTGGCTCTAAGGCAATAATTTGGCCAGATTGAACACTATTACTAATATCCTGCCAAGATAACTTAATATTTTGTTCGAGATAGGTTTGCCAGGTTGTCTCATTTTTCCACAAATCGATAACCTTATTAGTTGCAGTTAACCAAGCTTGCGGATCATTGTTATTTTTGACTTGATTGATTAGATCATTAGTTTGTTGCAGTTTGGTTGTTTGTTGGGAGTTCAATGTAACTGTTGCTGACCAAATATTGAGGATATTTTGTAAGGCACTCCCCCAGCTTTGAACAGTATTATCTTTAATTGCTTGAGCAATATTTTGACCAGATTTAACGCTTGCTTCTATATTTTTCCAGTCAATTTTATATTGATCTTTAAGAATCTGGCGTAATTCAGTATCTTTTTGCCAAATGTCTAAGATAGCGTTACTCGATTTAATCCATTGGTCAGTTGTATTAGACTCAATAGCCTTGAAAATAATTTCACCAGATTTGGCAATTGCTTTTACTTGTGACCATGACAAGCCGATGGCACTTTCTAGTTTTTGTTGAATCGTACTTTCTACACTATCTACTGTTTTCTGAATTGCTGCTTCAACTGTTGCTGCTTTATCTTGTTGTGCTAAGGTATCTTCAACCTTAAAGATGCCTTCTACTTCGCTCCAAATAATTTTTCCAGCATCAGTAACTTTTTTGCGTAAAATAGGATCATCTTTCCAAAGTTTATAAACATCTTTTACGCCTTTAAGCCAATCTTTATAACTATCACTAGCGGCGGCTTCATCAACTATTTGTTTAACTTTATCATAAGTATGATATAGTGCATCACTCGCCTGTCCAATTTTATCAAGTTGCTCCCAGTTTAAGCCAGTTAAACTTTCCAGGTTTTTATTTAATTTTTGATCGCTAACCCAGAAATTAATAGTTTGTTTAAGGGCATTTCGCCACGCTTCATAAGTTTTTTGATCAATCGCTGTATTAATGGTTTTACCCACTGCTACCAAATCTTTAAGTCCTTGCCAATCTAATCCGGTCAAGTTTTTGACTTTATTTTTAAGAGTAGCATCTTTTTCCCATAAGGTTAAAGTCTGATCTGCCGCTTGCAACCAACTGGCGGTATCTCCCTTTTTATCCGCTTTGCGAATGGCTTCATAAGTGCTTCCGATGCGGGTAAGTTGTTCCCACTTTAATTCTGTTGTAGTCTCAATTTTTTGTTGGAGGGTGGCATCGTCAACCCAAATATTTAAGGTAGTTTTAAGGGCATCTCGCCAATTAGTAAATTTGCCGTCTTCAATGGCGGTAGCAATCGCCTGTCCTGAATTAATAACTTGTTTGAAGTCTTCCCATTTTACTCCTGTGATTCCTCCCAGTTTATTGCGTAAAGCGGTGGCATCTTTGGCGACTCCTAACAGTTCATCAACTGCTTTTACCCAACTTGCTGTATCATTTTTTTGGTTGGCAAGATTGATAATTTGCTTGACTTTATTGTTATCAAAAGAGTTTTCTTTTAATGCCCAATCAAGCGTAGTTTTGAGGGCATCAACCCAACTATTAATGCTGGATTGATCAACAGCAGTTGCTACGGTTTGTCCAATGGCAACCAGTTGTTTAAATTCTGTCCATTCCAGTTTGGCTTTGTCTTTTAACTGTTGCTGTAAGCTGGGATTTTTTTCCCAGATATTTAAGAGTTTATCGGTGGCATTTACCCAATTTTCGGTGTTGCCATCTCGAATTGCAGGGATGACAGTATCTATCGTCTGGGCAATATCTGTTAAATCTTGCCAGTCTAAGCTTAAGTTACTAACCAGTTTCTGATTGAGAGTTTTGTCATCAATCCAAACGTTAGCTATTTGGTTCAAGGAGGCAGAAATATCGGCAATATTTTTGGTTTTAATAGCCACCCTGAGAGATTGTGATGCTTTTGTCAGTGTCTCAAAGTCATCCCAGGTTAATCCGGTTAAGTCTTGCAGGGCTTTCCTTCCCTGTTGTTCAGCTTCTGAGGCGAAATCTTCATCAATAATCTTAATCGTGCCGCCAATGGCTTTTACCAAATCACTCCAATCTTCATTCTTAATCGCATTGTAGGCATTACCGCCCAAATCAATAATCTTATTAAGCTTCTCCCAGCCCAGCCCAGTTAATTCTTCTAATTGCTGTTTGGCTACTTCTTCTAACCCCAAGCTAAAGTTTTTACTGATTGTTCCTAATGCTTGTCCAAGGGCTTGAATACCTTTTAAAACATCCCCATTTTCAATGGCTTGAATACCACTGTGAACTACTGTTGAAATCTGGGAAGCTGTGATTAAAAGAGTTTTTGCATCTGAGACTTTAGATAAATCGCTCAAATCAATTCCATCTGCTGCGATTGCCCCTACTCCTTGAATGGCACTGAGTAAAACACCGATAGAGTCTCCCCCTTTATAGGCAACATAAGCACTATTAATTGAGGTTTTGAGGGCGGTTACTGTTTGCGGCGAAAGCCCTGCTATATCTCCTAAACTGCCAGCCAGGGATAAACCGGCTCGAAAAATAGCGGTTGACCAATCTCCATTATAGGCGGCTTGCAAGACGCTCAGGGATGTGTTGATGGTATTAAGAGTGGCGGTAATCGAAGAAATTGTTCCGGCTGATAACCCTAAAGCGGCGTTGATTCCTAATGATGCGCCAGCGGTGAGGACTGCTGAAGCGGCACTAATAACTAGGGTAACAGTACCAATAATTTCATTGACAAAAGCTTTCTTTCTGGCTTTCCTTTCCTGAATCCTTCCTTGAATAATCTGTTCAAGAATCGTTTTCGATTGTTTGGCTAATTCGCTGGATAAATCAACTGCACCTTTGGCATAACCAATTTGATAGAGAATCTCTAAATTTTTCGCATTAATTAAGGCTTTCTCTTGATCGGATACTTGACCATTTTTAATCTCATCATAGAGAGATTTAGTCGCGCTTTTAAGGTTAGTTTCCGATTGCTTGAGTAAGGCTATATATTTCTGTTCTTCTTGATCTAATTTGGCAACTTCAGCATTTAGTTTATTAGCTTGCTCAACTAAAGCGGTGGCAGTTTTGAGCAAGTTGTCCTGAATGGTTTTGGTTTCTTTACCTTGTAAAGCTGTGTGAATATCCTGGGTAGTTGCGGTTAATGGGACTTAAACAAATTTCAAGCCCAAATAAAGCCTAAACTGGCTTTGTAAGCGGCAAACACATCCCGATTCTCGGTCAGCCACTCAAAGAAACGGAAAGACATCGCTGTCCGAAAAGCTTCTAAAGCTTCCACAAAAGTGTTTAAAGGTCGATTCGCCCACCGCCTTTGCAATCCCCCAGTTAACTTATGCCACAGGATAAATGTATAGGCACAAAACACCAGGATAAAATGACGAAGTAAGCTTCGTTTATCCCTGACTTGATATTCCCTTAACCCTAACCATCCTTTGGCTTCTCGGTAGAATACTTCCACCCAATTTCTTTCGGTGTAAGTCTTGACTATCCACGACGCTGTTACTGTATCTGCCTCAACTACATTGGTGATGAAATAGTC
>NZ_JACJSW010000241.1:0-24259 GCF_014698375.1 Microcystis flos-aquae FACHB-1344
AATTTTGTTGATGTCTTTAATATAATACTCACTCAAATCAATCTCAACGGTTTTACCTACAAGTTTTAAAAATCTCCAGATAGTTCCAATGGTCACGACTCCGTAAATGACAGGGGTTTTATTACCTTCCTGTTGGTTGAAGATTTGAGCGGCGATCCCTTCAGCAATACACTGACCAAATTCTGAGTTTAAGTTTTCATTTTTCGCCTGGACAATTGTGACAATTGGCTAACAAATCAATAACTGTTCTGGATTTTTACTGATAATAAAGTCGCAAACACCGTCGACAGTAAAATCAACTCCAGAAAATAGACTAATTTGGTGTTTTAATTTCCTTCGCAACTCTAATAGGACGGGAGCAATAATCATTTCTGAACGAGCTTTTTCGGTGTTGATAGCTACTGCTAAATCGACTGTTTCCTGGAGGTTTGTTATTAAATGTTCACTAGACTCTACTTCTGGAATAGAGGTGAATAATTCAGAGGGTTCCCGAATGGTTAAATCAACAAGTTTTACTAATTCATCTAACTTGAAATTGCTATAAACCATTGACACTCACCGCCTTTTATTAGGTTAAATAAAATTCTAATAAACACCACTCCAGACACAGAGGACACGGAGTTTTTTTGCTGCTGTATTATATTATAATGATGAACAGCTTAGGCGACTCCATAGCCTGTATAAGGGCGCTTATAGCTTGGATGCAAACCCAAGATAATATCTTCCTTGTATACACCCATTTCTACTAATTCTTTGGCAATATCTGTCTCAGTCATATTGCGCTGAATCCAAATTTTTCCCTCCTTTATATCTAAATGTACGAAACAATTATAAACTCTTTTTAGATCCTGCCAGCCTATATCTAGTAACTGATAGTGGTCATTTTCTCTATCAAAGATTAATTGACATTCAATATCTGGATTGTCGGCTTCTTTTGCTGATTTTTCAGTGAGTAGCTGACGGATACATTGACGGTAATAATCTATTCTTTCCATACAAGAATTATCTCCTTTTGTGGTTCGTAAACTATCAGCTTGACTTGATATATTTTTAATGCTTCTTGAACAAACCGTTCTTGAAAAAAAGAGTCAAAAGTATCAAATGGTACTGCTAGATATAGTGTCCGCTCCGATTCGCTCATTTGTAGAGCAAGTCGATAGTTTAAAAACTGACCCAAGGCAACATGAAAATCATTGAGTACCGAGTTATTAATAAAACTTTTAATTTCAACAGCAATTTTGCGTTCTTCTTTCTGAGCAGCCAATATCTTTTCTGCTGCTAGATCGATCTCAAATCTCACTCCCTCAATCTTAATTTTCAGTGCATCTGCTGTAATTACCCACTGCTGTTTTAGGAGTGCTTGTTTCACAGCCTGATGGAATAAGTCTTTGGCGGCCATTACTTGTATTCTAACTCTGTCTAGTCATTACAAATCACCAAAAAGGTCTTAGGAGTTTCGGGTTTCTGCACAATCCTAATATATCATTTTAGCTGTGTCAGTTCACTGCTGGACTAGGAAAAGCTAAAATTAAATTAGTTTAGAGTTTGTAGGGGCGAAGCATTCGGGCAATAGCCTATCGCTGAAACCGTAGATTTCTTATCCGAATGCTTCGCCCCTGCGGGAGCTAACTTTCGACCAATCCAGACTATATGCAGGGTTATGGCAATACAGCCTTGATAGCAAATCCAGTTACATAATCATAATAAACACCACAGAGACACAGAGGACACGGAGGTTTTTTTGTTGCTGATTCAGTGAGAGATCTGTTGTTTTGCTTCCCTAAGTTCTCGCCTTCGCTGTTGATATTTTAAGGCTACTTCTGTTGATATTTCACAAATTTCTCTCGCTTGTTGTTCAGCAATTTTGAACTGTTCTAGCATAGCTAATAAGGTTTTTTCATCGGGCAGTTTTTTCATGGGTTATTTCCTAAAAAATCAATAAGTCTTTGCAAGTAAAGCTTGTAGGTTGGGTTGAGCGATTTAATGCTTGGGACTGGATACGTTCTTTGATTTGTTCTTTCCTGTTGCTTTAGTGATAAGTTGTTTGAGCAAGGATTTCTTCTATGATATTCGATATTTCTGCTTCTGAGTCAATATGCTTGGCTAAAACCTGTGCTGTTGTTTCTAATATACGGTTAGAAAACAATTTGGTTAAATCCTGTCTTAGTCCTTGTCCAATATACAGCTTCAGCAGTGCTTCATAAGACATATCTCGATTAGCAGCTACTTTTTTGATGGCGGCTAAGGTGTCTTTTGGAATATCCAGAGAGATTGTCTCTTCAAGACGGGGATGCAGTTTTAAGCTATATTCATCTTCTGGTTTGTTCATAGAGTTTCCTTTCATTTCTAGTAGCTTGACGAGCAGAAATTATCCGGTTTCTTTTTCCTTTTTCTACATAGATAACTAACAAAAGATGCTGTTCTAAAGAATAACCGAGAATAAACCGACGTTGTTCACTATTGGTAACATTCTGGGGGGTTGCTTCTCCTTCTTGGTAAAAGGGGTCAAAAAACGCCTCTGTTGCTTCCTCAAAGCTAATGCCATGTTTTTCCAAATTAATCTGAGCTTTATGACTATCCCACTCAAATTCAACGCCTTGTAGTTGATAGACAACATTCATAGATTTATTTAAAGAGCATTGACATTCCTGACAGCGAGGCGTTTTTCTGGTTGTTCCTTCATGTTCCTTTAGGTATAAGGCGTTTAAAGTGATCGCTATTATTATTATTTAATCACAGCCTGACAGCTAATGTTTAGTTCTTTGGCCATTTGATCAAGCTAGATATATTTCCCTCCAACTGATAAGATATGCGATCGCACTGTGATTGATCGACACGATCATTATCATACATGGGGAACAGAGGAGGTTCACGAATCATTTAGATTTGCTATAGCGTTTACATTTGAGTTGTGGAACGAGATAAGGACGCGGGTTCCTTGCGCCTCTACAGAGGTCTTTCCACATTTTATTTGAAAACACTATATCATGTTATTATATCGCTGATAACTGATACAGCGGATTCGCTAACTATGTGGCACGGCAAAATCCTGACATTAGACATCTTATAAAAGTAGGTTCGTAGTTGCGCTTTAGTGCTATTTGATTCAGAGGGAAATGCTATATGAAAACATTGGCTAAATGTTCTTTAGAAGATTATCATCAGATGATTGCAGCAGGTATTCTGCGTGATCGTCGTTGGGAATTATTAGATGGCAAAATTTTTGAAATGAGTCCAGAAACCCCGCTTCATTACACTACAGCTAAACGAGGTGTAAAATATTTAGAAGATTTGCTTTCAAGCAAGGCTGATGTCCGTTTCAATGGACTAATTACCCTATCTGACTCGGAACCCGAACCTGATATTGCCATTGTTCGACTACCAGAATCATCCTACAATGATCGCCATCCAGGTTCTCAAGATATTTTCTGGATTATAGAAATTGCCGAGACAAGCTTAAAGAAGAATTTAGAGATTAAACTGGCAATTTATGCAACGGCTGGAATTGAGGAATATTGGGTTTTAGATTTAGCAACCAAGCAGGTGATTGTCTTCAGAAATCCTCAAGGAAGTCAGTACCTTGAAGAATTTAGGGTTGTTCAAGGAGCGATCACACCCCTAGCATTTCCTGATATTTTAGTGTCTGTTGAGCGACTTTTCCTGTGAACAAACGTGGAGTTTATCTGGGCAAAACGTCAGAAAGCAAGCACTACTGAACTGGAAACTACTCCTCGCTCATTTTTTGAAGTGGCCCAAGCTTCGATTGGGGTAGGGGAGAGACCAGGATATCTTTCGACCAATCCAGAATATATGCAGGGTTATGGACAGTAATACTCTATCAAGTGATTGTTGATACGGGTGTTTTGGTGGCTTTGATTGATCGCCGCGATCGTTATTATACATGGGTAACAGAACAGTTGACTCAGATTGTGCCGCCTTTGCTAACTTGCGAGGCTGTGATTTCGGAAACCTGGTTTCTGTTGCAAAGGGTAAAAAATGGTCGGGAAACGCTACTTCAGCTTAGTCTTATACCTAGAATCAAAATTCGAGATCATTATCAAAACAACTGAACCAATTATCATATTCTTGCTGCAAGAAATCATCTTTTGATTGGTTATTAGGAAGACGATAAGTTTTGATCGTTTCTATCTGCTGAAAAACCTCATGATAGCCCAAAAATTTGACTGTTACATAGGAGTTAACTTCATTGTTTTGCCTGTCATGCGTTTCCTTAAGTATTTCTATCATATTTATGGCACTCAGAAGAATAAATTAAAGGGTATTTTAGGCTTCTTAGGAAATGCTATCTTTTATTTGACCTAAAGATCATAGTAAGGAATTTTGTAATCTTTTCCTCCCACGTTAATAATCATAAACCCTACAGGATTTGCTGGAAGAATAGCTTGTCCACTTGAGGCTTCTGCTGAAGTTTTACAGTCAATTCTTAAGTCCCCTGAAATATATAATTTGTGATCTTGAAGAGGTTTTTTCTGTCCGATAGCCACATTTCCCCATCGATCAACTGAAATGCCTTGTTTCAAAATTTTTAACTTTCGGGAAAGTTCTTGAATACCAGCTATGGATAATGTGGCAATAGCATCCATTTGCATAGCCGCAGCAAAAAATTCTGGATTATCTGGATTGTATTCTTCAATAATTTCTGGAAAAACTTCCCTGACTTCTTCAGCGATAAAACCTAGATTGTTAGCTTTGCCGTTACGGTATTGTTTCATGCGATCAAAAAAGACTGGATTTAACTTATCAAGTTTATCCAAGACTTTGCCAAGGGGACGAATATTATTTTTTTCCTTAATCGATGACCATTTCTGAAGGTTGCTATAGCCAACAGTAGCCTCAGCAATGACATCGTAAGTATGAACACCCCCTCCCCAATTTGATGGATAATTACCGCCACCATTAGGATCATGACCACGGGTTCCAATGTTGCCTTGAATATAAGTATTACCAGTACCTCCGTCAACCGCAAATAATGGCTTCCAACCAGTAGACCAAAACCCAAACTGTCGCTTCTCATGAAAATGAATACCAAATCCTGCTTTTTTAAAAAATCCTCGACTGGACGAATGTTTAATCAGTCCTTCATCCCAATTTTGATTCAGATCACGAGACCAAAATACATTAGGCCATTCATCTTTATCCTCAGAGGTAAAACCTCCCAATTGCAAGCTTCCAATCTTAACAATACCAGAAACTGAAAGAACGCCATTCCTATCAAGGGTCATCAAGTATCTTCCACCACCTGCATTTAATTCAGCATCATTGTGTGAACCACCTTGATACCAAGCAAAGTTGAAATCGCTACGAAAATATTGGGTCCCACTTTGTACGCCAATTCCATAGCCAGTTGACCATAAATTAAGCATTTGACGCGTTTGTGAACCAAAACTAACTGAACCTGTTACTGATAAATCACCAGAAACTGTTAATGTTTGGGCTTTAACAATACCAGAAACTGATAAACTTCCAGAAACCTTAACTTCTCCTGTCCCTTTTGGTTTTAATCCTAAATCTTGATTAGCATTACTTCCTGCTGCATAAATGGTATTGAAGCCAAAGCCAATTCCTTGAGTACCATTGCTATGGCGAAATTCTACACCATCATTATCAGCATTAAAATCACCGGTTATATATAGACCTTTAACGGCTGTCGGATGAGTTCCAGTGCGAGAAGCTGAGGCAATATCTAAACTAGCAATTGGATTATTAGTTCCTATTCCCACATTACCACTGGGTTTAATTCTCATTAATTCTTTACCTTGAACCTCTCCTCCGGCTAGTACATTAACAAATCTTAAGTCATCTTGTGGATCATCACCCCAAGCAATTACCGCATCTTTTCGGTTAGTTCCTTCATTTTTTAAGCCAATAAATAAACTATCACTATCCCAATTTATCTTGATTCCTTTTTGCATCCAATCACGATTTCCGCCAGTATTTCCGGCAAAAGGTGGAGTGCCAATTTCTAAGACATTTGTTACTGATAAATTTCCAGAAATAGTTACATTACTATTGACTTTTAAGGACTCAGCAATAGTTAGAGGTCCCTTAAGAGTGTCGGCTCCATCTCGATTAATTTTTGCTGTTTCTAAGCGGTCGATTTCTTTGATTATGATATTCCAATCATCAGACTTGAGAATGTCACCCGGTTTTCTGTTGAGAGTGTCAGCTAATGGCATGATTGTCACCAATAATTAGAGTGTAAGTTGATTTCAAAAGGTGATTTCCCAAATCAGGGTAAGGGTAAAATCTGTAGTTTTATTAATCGGTTTAAAGATAACCCTATTATACATGACTTTATCCTCATTGAATAAAGCCGCTTCTTTTAATTCTCCATTACCTTCTCCCGCTTGAAGATCAGCCGTTATTGTTAGTTTGATTCTTTTGCTATCAGGTAACAGAACTAAATCACTGTCTTTAATAGGCTTTATATTTTTGCGGAAGATTTCTTGAGCTAATTGTAAATCATCATCACTGACCGCTTTATCATTACCTCCAATCGCAATCTGAGAAACTGGTTTAATAGTGTCTTTGAAGTCTTTACTAAAAAGTTGAGCCACTAATCTCCGTCCAGAAGTGACAATAGTATTGTTAGCGTGAATTTCTTCTACCAGTTGATTATTCAAGTCTCTTTTTTGGATGGTGAGACTTCCTTTGATGTCCATTGTGTCTTGGATAGCCATAGCTAGATCTCCTTAGGTAAATACAATTGTATCAAAATAAGTGTAGTCAAATACGGCTGAGGTCAAAAATGTATCAGACATTTCCTGTTCAGAACGCAAAGATTGTTGAGATCGACCATCAAATTCATCAGTTATGTTATGATCTTCTGAAAATTTGCCTTTTCCTTGAAATAACAATTTTTCCTGGATTTGATGGTCTTCTTGAAATTGTTGTTCATAAGCAATCTTGGCACAAATTCCCGATGCTTTGACTTTTTCAATTAAACTTTGGATTTGATTGCGTGGATGATCTAAGCTTTCGTCAAAGCGATCACTGTAACCTGGGATTTGCCAAGGAATCTTAACGGTGAAACCTCCCGGAGTTATTTGATAAAAAGAGAATGTAACCTCCAATGAATAAGATTTAGCTTGTTGCTCAGATTTAAGGGGATTATTTTCAGTCTTTTCAAACAAAGAAAAGTCAAACAGAGTGCGATCAAAAGTAACTTGTGGGTTGCCAATATCCGCTTCTATTGACCATTCAGATTGACCTAAAGGTAAACTCGGCATAGTTCCCACAAGTGGAGGTTTAGGAATTGTTACTCCATTTACCATAGCTGAACCATCTGGTAGGATTAATAAAATTTCATTGATATTGAGACTTGCTTCATATTTTATAGATTGATTATTAGTGAGATTCTTTAGAACAATATTCGTCAAAGGTGATAAAGAACCTTGCGGATTTTCACGATTATCTAAAATCTTGATTTGAATAATAGGAATAGCCGGAACAGCATTGGGGTTTTGGACATCAAATTTATCAATATGAGGATGAATTGTATATTTATGAAAAACTAATTCAGGAAAAAATTCAATTACCCGAATTAACTGACGATAAACCTTAAGGGTTCCATTTTTTTTAAGAATACGATAAACTTGTCCTTGGCTGGCATCAGTAAGCAACCAACACTGTTGAGATTTCTCTAATACAATAGTTGTCCCAAATGCTAAAATTAATCCTTTTTTTCGAAAGACTTGCTGAAGTTCTGCGGGTACGGTAAGTTTACTAAGAGAGGATTCTAAGGTTATCGGAATGTCAAAAAGGTGATATTCCCAAGGTTTAATCTCCTGGCTATCATCCGTACTCATCCCTAAGTTTGCAGCAACAATTTTGACGATTCCCTCTTTAGTTGAAGCACCAGATTTTAAAACATCAATTAAGCGTTGAAGACGTTTGCGATAGACAGTAATATTTTTTTCTAAATAAGTGGGATAGGCTGTTTCTAATAGTAAGCGATTCAGCCGTTTAATTTGTGATTGAGACTGAATCAAGCTTTGTAGTTCGCTAGATAGGCCTTTAAAAGTAAAACTCTCTTTATTATTTTCATAGAATTTGTCATCAGTTAAAATTTTCTGATTGAAAGCTTTAGCAAGTTGTTCAGCGACTTCTCTTGCTGTTGGCGTTTCACTGGAGGGAATTTCCTCTGGATAAACCGATTCTAATAGCATTCGATTGAGTCGGATTAAGTCATCTCCAACGATGACTTGAGATAGAAGGTATTCCGCTTCTGGGGAAAGCTTGGCTATTTCTATATTGGTGGTATTCTCTGGAATCGATAACAAACTAGATAAACTAATTTTGCCAATTTCTAATAAACTGTTGATTGCTTGGGTTGATAAAAATGTAGTTGCTGCTTCAGCTTGATTAATTGCAGCCAGTAATTGTTGGACAAAGGAGATATTTTTAAATAAAGCTTTTAATTGATTTTTTAAGTCAATCTCAATTTCAGGCGTAATATCTTGAGGTTGAAAAGGCGGGTTTTGTCGAGAAAGTATTCTTTGAATGTCTAGAGGTAAACGCCGATACAATCCTTTTGCTAATATTATTTTTACTGGTTCTAAGCCTTGAGTAATTTGTTGTAAAAGGTTGCTTTGTAAATTTCTTTGTTGCAGGTATTTATAAAGATTACGATCTTCTTGTAAAATCTTATTAAATTCTTTAATTAGTACAAGATTTAAATCGGTGTTAACAGATTCTAAACCATCATAATTGAATAATTTTTCCTTAGTTTCTGCTGATAATTTATCGCGCAGATAGCTGGTAAAAGCATCCTCTCCAATAATAAACTTAACAATTAGTAATGCTTGAAATTGAAAATTCTTGGAGAAGTAGGAATTGTTAACATGATATTTATTGATTAAATTTTCTGTATTTTCAAATAATTTAATTTTTGTAAAAATATAACTCGATAAAGGGTTTTCTGAATCAACCAATTCTTTCACTAATAGGGAGATTTGTGTAAAATCCCTAGGCTGAAATTCGGGATTGACTGTGGTTAATTGGGATGTTCCCCCCAATTCCGCTAACATAAGAGCAAAGATTTTATCTAAATCTCCTTTTTGGGTAGCGGTGAAACCCAGAGAACCAAAATTGTCTGCTGTATTAATAAAATGAGATTTTAAGACACGGATTAAATCCTGCTCCACTTCGTCTAGTATCTCTCCAAAAACATCCAAAAATTGAGGTAAAAAACTCGTAGGATCTTCGGGAGGATAGAAGTGGGGAAACCGACTTATGATACTAGCTGTTCTACCACTAATCGCCATTGTTTTCTCCGTTTAGGACACAAGATGAGAGTAGGGTCGCGGAAAAGCGGGGTTGCGGTGGAAATGGGACTGTTCTCGACAACCATGTAAATCAGTATAGCAGGTATGGCCAGTTGCAGCAAGCATTTATAGTTATTTCAACTAAAAATGAAACAAGTAAACTGGGTATTAGGGTGTTAGCTTCCGTAGGGGCGAAGCATTCGGATAAGAAATCTATGGTTTCAGCGATAGGTTATGCTCGAATGCTTCGCCCCTACAACTTATGTCTCAAACTTATTTGCAATGACTATATATCAGGTACGGATGATTGACCACAATCAAAAAACTCTGTGTCCTCTGTGTCTGGAGTGGTTTTTAATTAGTTGAAATATTCCAGTGCTTAGCGTTATTTCACCTCTACTGTTGCTGGAGGGTTGATTTCTTTGATTATTTCGACGGAACGAACATGAATCTCTTTATTGTTGTTAATATTTCTTGTTTGAGTGCGGTTATCACATTCAGAAGTTGCTGTTAGATCAAAACTTTCGATAACGCAAGTAACGCCTCGCAATAAATTTTTTAATTCTGGCGAACTGATTGGTGTAGGAATAGCTTGTTGCAAATTTGTATAAGACAAGTTTTTCCCTTGTTCCGGCTTCGGAAAGTCTTGAATGGCTTTAGTAACAGCTTTTTGTATTGGTTCAATCACATCTGTTTGCTTGAAGCCACTAGGAGAAGGATTGGGAATTACCAATTTTAAACTTAATTTAGTAATATCTACCTTGATACTTTCAATCTCGCTAGTTACACAAAAATTACCAAGTTGCGCTTTTTCCCATTGTTTAACTTCAATTTGCTTTTGATTTATTCTTAATTCTTCTTGATCATTAATCAGAGTAATAAAATCATTGATATCAAGCTTGACTGGCATATCATTAACAACATTTTTGACCGCTTTTTCTAACCCATCAATATCCACGTTTTCTTCGGGTTTAAGAGTCTCTAAATAAGCATTCAAACTGTCAATAATTATTTTCTTGATTTGATTTTTTTCTTCATCATTAGTTTTGTTAGGAGGGGTAAATTGAACTGCGCCAACAATTTGCAGAATGTTACGATAGATAAACAGATTTTCTTTGTCTAATTCCGCTTTTTCGGCAAAACTCAAGTTAATTAATTCCGGTGTAACTACTGCTAAAGGCGATAAATCTGAAGCTTGTAACTTCAAGTCTTTATCTTCAACAGTAATTTGAGCTTCAGCAATTTTATTTTTAATATCTTCTTTTTTCACTGATTCACCAGATTTTAGATTTGTGAAATATTCTGATAATTTATCGATAATTTCTTGTTGTTGAGAAGCTTTAATATCCTGATTGATTTTAAATTTAATTACAATAGGAACTGTTTTCACTTGTGAAGTTACCCAAATCTTATGCAGATAGATTTTTTGCGCTTCCTCAATATCAATTTGCTTTCGAGAATCATTATCAGCATAACATTGAGTTGGTGTACTGGGAATAGAGCCATTGTCTATTGGGACATAGGTACAAATTTCAAAACGCTCTATATTATAGACATTTGTTACAGAAAGAATTTGGCGAGTTAGTTGAGAAAACAACAAAGGTTGTCCCATTTTTGTTTGACTAATATAATTAATGATGCTTTCTTCAACAGATTTTTCTATTGTCTTGCGCTCTATTTCTGATATTTTTATAGCTGGATTAATTTCAATCTTAAATACAGCATCTATAGTAACAAAAATAGCTGATTGTAAACGAACAAATACCCCTGCTGCTCTAACTTTATCAATCTGGTTTTTGAGACTTTGAACTTTAGTTTCATTGCTAAAATCAACGCCATCGACAAATATGTCAACTAAACCATATTTTTGGTCAGGATCATTAAACCTTTCAATCAGTTTAACTTCTTTAACGCTCGGCTGACTTAAAAGTGCATTTTCCAGAGCAATATTAGAAGCTTTTCCAGAAGAAATCAGGGCAATTTTGGCTCTTTTTCGTAATTCTTCATCGGTTTCTGTTTTTTTTCCAGTAAACTGTATAGGACTTTTATTGATGACTGATTTAATTCCAGGAATGGGAAGAGGCATAATATTAATTGTCTCCTCCTTAGTCACCTGTTCTTCTCCTCGTTCTACAGCTTGAATTTTAACATCAAGAG
The DNA here is from genome assembly GCF_014698375.1 of Microcystis flos-aquae FACHB-1344. Lineage (NCBI taxonomy): Bacteria > Bacillati > Cyanobacteriota > Cyanophyceae > Chroococcales > Microcystaceae > Microcystis > Microcystis flos-aquae. Next base: position 11,445 of record NZ_JACJSW010000241.1, read on the forward strand.
TTTTTGAATTGGCGGGAAAAATTTGGGATTCAATAGTTGTATAAGCTTTTTTCGGTGATTTTTCACTGTCTTCTGTAGTCACTAAAGTTCCCACAGGAATTTCAATTATGTCGGTTCCTAAATCCCGTTGAAAAGTGACGGTTCCCTCGGCAAAATCTGGTAATCCTCGTTGAATTCCTAGCAAAGCTACCAACATTTCTAATTGTGAACCTTCTGCTGAATCAATAAAGGCTGACAGATAAACTTGATTTAATTGTTCGTAGAGTATCCCAATTTCATAAGCAAAAGATTCATACATGGTGCGAATAACGCTACCTACCTGAAAATCTGTCAAAGTAGGAACTTTTTCTTGGGATTTCTGCACCATGTTGGTGTAGATTTCTTCAAATTTTTTCGGTTCAAAAGTCATAATCTAATTCTCGGTGTTGGTGAAAGGATAATTATGGCTAAAGATTGATGGCTAACTGAATGTTAAGAGCGGTAGATTCTCCTACAGGTTGCAAAATAATTGTTGTTAGTAAAACATTGCGTTTATCTAAGTCGCGAGAAGGTGGTTCAAATCTAATTTCCTTGATTTCAGCAATCCGAGATTCTTGCTCTAAGCATTCTCTGATATAAAGTTCTGCAAGCTTACGGGTACGAATATTATTGGGTTCTCCCATTAATAAATAAAGGCGAGATCCATAGGATGGATGTCCTAATTTTGTCAATTCTCCCCGACGAGTATAAAATCTATTAACAATAGCTTGTGCTAGATTTTTTCGTCCATCAACTCGATTAAGATCTTGTTTTTGTCCTAGTTCCCCCGGTGTTAATTGCAGATCAAAAGTATTGATACTGGTCATATTCTAACCCCTGATTATTTATTTAAGCTTTGCTTAATTTCCTGAATTAATTCCTGTTTTATGGCGGAGGAAAGTTTTCCAGTAATTTCCTTTTCTACGGTAAGATTGCCTTTAACCGTCACTGTTTTATTGACAGCAGGACTTAATTCAATGTTACCGGCTAAATCAAAACGAATTGCTGCGCCATTTTCTAGCTTGATTTCTAATCCTTGATCTAACAGGGTTAAAGAACAACTCGGTTTTTTATCCCTTTTAATGATAACTTTTCCACTAGCGGGGATGAGTTCAATATTACCCTCCTGAGTGACTGAGAGTTTATTATTGTTGTCAGTAATTAAAGAAATTCCCTCCTTTTGATGTAGATTGATAAGAGCATGACCGGATTTATTCCCTTCGTGGGGACAATTCTGATCTGTGCCTATGCACCATTTACCATTATGGGGTTTTTCGATGCGACTAGGCATATCATAGGGACAGATAAAAATCTGAAGAAAAAGCTCTGGTCTTTCTGTCGTTTTGTCAACAATTCCATCAGTTTGACTTGAATATTCATAATCGCTGTTTGCGCCTTTAAGTCTGACCATGATTTAAGCCTCTTTGTCAATTTTACTTAGTTAATTATCCTACTTTTGTATTTCTTGCTTTAGCTTGAATTGAGTTAATTTTTTCAGTCGGAACCAGAATCGGACAAGGCGCACCTAAATTTCCCAGATGGGTATGAGTTGTTAACAAAATGTCATCATTGTCGGCGATCGCATTGGCGGGAACTCTCCCCCCAACTTGGATACTAGAAGTAGCAGCATCGCCAATTTTTATCCCACCTAAACTTTTCAAAGTCAGATTACTACTTGCTGCATCAATAGTAATTCCTCCACTGGCAATTTCAATTTTACAAGTCCCATTATCAATCGTCAAAGTCGTCCCTTTAAGAACAATATTACACTGTTGAGTTTTTAAGGTCATATCGCCATCATTAAGATTAATTTCGCATTTCTCATTAGTTGTTGTGATTTCTTTATCCTTCACTGTCACAATGCTTTTTTCATCTTTACTGGTAATGGTAATCACACTATCTTTATCAATCTTAATTTGACTACCATTTTCCAGAGGATGTTGTAATAAAAATTCTTGCTCTTGGTTGACAGGTGGCTGATCTTGATCATTGTATAAACGACCAATAATCACAGGAGAATTGAGATCACCCCCAATAAAAGTAACCAAAACCAGGTCATCAACTTTGGGAATATTTACCCATCCTAAATGGGGAGTAGCAAGGGGAACTTTCCTGAGTTCAAAATCAGTTCCGTCTGGTTGCCTTTTATTTTTCAATTTTACTGAACATTGATAATTATCTTGATCATTTTCTGCTGAATGAGGAAAAATTGCAGTAACAATACCAAGTTCAGTAGTGTAGATTTTTTGTGCTTCCTGTTGAGCAACTTTTTTCATTACGCCGACAATTGAATCCATTAGACTTCCTCCCAGTGAATAGTAGTATAAAATCCCTTGTGACGAGATAAATAATGTTCTACTCCCGTAATCTTAAAAGTACCATTAAGCGACGATATTGGCATTTTAGCAATTTCAACACCGTCGCCTAATTTAGCTTCAGGTTCCCCCACAACTTTAATCACTCCTTTTTGTTTTTTCTGGTATTTGTTTAAGTAAGCTTTAGCAATTTTGTTGGCAATATCTTGAGTTCTAGCAGTAGAATCTTCTAGTTGCAAAGTTGCTGGAGATTTTTTGCCATCAGTTCCTTTAACCTCTTTTTTAGTGAGCCAAGATACAGCTTTTTCCCCTTGTCCCTGACTAGCGGGACTTTCCCCATAAACTTCTACCCCAGATTGCAAGGGATTTTCCTCCATCTGTTCCCAAGCAAGAAGATTAATGCCATACTCAAATTTATGTTTTTTTGAGGTTTTATAGGGAGCAAAAACTAATTGGTCTTCAATATTAGCATACAGATCAAAGCCGCATTTCTGAGCTAAGATTTGTAAATTTTCATAAACTGTGTGCTGATTTCCGATAACATAGACAGGAAATTTAATCCCATTGTCAACTTGCTTAACTTTCAACCCCAATATATTTTGAGCAATATTTTTTACTATATCTCCAGCAAAGGACTTTTCATAGAGGAGGTTAAATTTTGCCTTCGTCAAGCTACTAAAACTACTCATAGCTTCAATATTTACCTGATCAACCTGCCATTTTATCTGGCTAATTTTACCTTGAAAAACCTGACTTAATTGAGAATTACTTCCTAATTTAACTGTTATCGATTCATCAAGAGAGGGAGCCAACGAATCAGCAAGAATGAGGGAAATCTGACATAAATTTACAGGAATATTCAATGAAGAACTTACCCGCAAGTTTAAAACCAACGATGAATCATCAACCGTATAAGTGGTAGTACCAATCGTTACTTTATAGTTAACTTGTAGAGGTTGATTCATAAATTTAGTTTAACCTCCTTAAACGGGAATAGCTACTAACAAACTTCGGTAAGCATCACTGACATCTTCTAAACCGATACCCAATTCACTTTCTAAACCATATAGTCGTTCAATTAAAGCTTTAAAAATACGGTCAATTTTCTGGCGTATTTCTTGATAAGCAGCTACTACTTTTTGATATTCATCATTAAGTGCATCTTCTAAAGCTTTAGGAATATCAAGGATGAGTTTGACAATGTTAGCATGAAGTTGATCTAGTTTTTTGACTATTTCGGTGGGATAAATATCCTTCAATTTCCCTAAGAAGAATGGATAAATTGATTGTAAGCTCAGAATTATTTCTTGAGGATAAGCGGTTTCTAGCAGTAACCGATTTAAGCGGATAGTTTCTAGTTCGCTGCGCTGGGGTTTAGCAATTAAATCTTTAGCTTCTTGGGGAAGATTTTCAGCAACTAATTTGAAGCGTTCAGTTCCGTAGAAATTTACATCTGTTAGTAATTTATTGAGAGCATTAAAAAGAGCTTTTTGCGTTCCTGGTTGGTTAGGATCAGCATTTTCTAGCAAGGCTTTTTGCGTTTCATTGAGAGTTGTCCAGAAGTAGGCTGAAACTGCATCCAATGGCTCTTTACGCCGTAATTTTGTCAAGAGATGTACCACAGTACCACCTTTAAAATCACTGACATCATAGAAAGAATTTAGAATCAGCAAAGGTCTTAGTTCTTTGAGTTTATCAACAATCTCTTTGTAAATTGTTTCCAGGGAATCAATAATTTTATTTACAGTACCATCAATAGCAGTTTTAACTTTATTGATCGAATCTCGAATAAGTTTACCAAAATCAGCGGTTAAATTTTTCAGAATGTTGGCGATTTCTGTAGGAGCAGATTGCAAGCGTTGAATGACTTTCTTAATTTCTGCTAGGATAGTACGGGGTTGAGCAAGAATTTCATCCAAGGTACTAAGAATCCTTTTGAGCGGACCTGTCAACTGAGATTCGATTTCATTGGGAATGACTTTTTTCAAATCAGCAATAATTTGTTCATCACTTCGCGCTGTAGAACTTTTCAGTAAGTTGTCTAACTTTTCTCTGGTTGGATTTGACAAAGGAGTTAGAGCTTTTGTACCAGGATCGTTGGTGACTTTTGCAGTGACTAATCTTTGACGTAAATCAGTCATACGAGTTAACAAGTCTCGATAATCTACCGCAAATTCCGCCGGTGGATTAAAATTATCTAAAAGTGGCTTGCTGCGATTCCATTCAGCAGCAAAATTATCGGCTGCCTTTTGATAGTTTTCCCAAGCTTGGTTTAACTCATTCATGGCGTTACTGATCGCAATGTTAGGATCGGTTGCATAGTTGGTAAGATTAGTCCGTAAGCTAGTTAACGCAGCACTCAACTTAGTTTCATCAATGTTATTAACCCGTTCTAGAATTTTCGCTTTAATAGTATCTACTTGTTGAATTTGTTCTTGAAGGTTAAGGCTCAAAATTTCTTCTAAAGTTTGCCAAAAACCAGAATTTAACACATTGTCTAATCCTAAACCGCTTAACAGTTTTTCCACATCACCGATGGCTTCAATAACTTTATTGATCAGTTGTTCAACTGGTAAGTTATCTAAGATGCTTTTCAGTGCATTTAGCTTTTCCGTCAAGAACTGTGTGAGTTTTTCAGGAGAGAGAGAGTCAACAACTGCCAGTAATTTTTCATAAAGTTCTTCTAAGCGTTCTAAAAGCTGATTAGGATTCAAAATTTCTAACTTTTCTAGTAAGGTTTCATACAGTTCTTTAACTGTCTCTAAAAGTACAGAAGGTTTATATTTATTGAGTTCCGTCACTAGAGATTGAATATAAGGATCAAGAAAAGTCTTAACTAAGGTTCCAGGAGCAAAAGATTTAACTTGTTCATCAACTTGTTTAATTTCTCCCTGAATTGAATCTACTAAACCAACAACCGGATCTAACAGAGAATCGAAGGCTGCTGTTAATTCTGGATTAACTACCCCAGGAACATCAATTTCTTGGAGAATTTTGACTCCTACTTTTAAGGCGGTTTTTTGTGCCGTCCCCATGGTAGAAACATCTATCTTTTTGAGTTCTAGTTCTAATTTATTGGTTTGAGTAACTGCCAATTGAAAAGCAGGTTCAAGGGAAACTTTCTGTAAAGCAGCCACCACTTGATCGATACCTTGATCAGCTTTATTTAAAGCATCTTTAACCGGTTGACTCTGTAAAACACCTGTTACTTTACCCAGAAGTTCTTTGATTTTTGCTTTCAATTGTTCCTGACTAAGTTCAGTAGTAATTTTTTTATTTACTTCATCTAAAGATTTCTCAATTGTTTGAGTTGTCTGTTTAATTTTTTGCGCTACTGTTTCAATACCTTGTACCGCAGTATTAGCAAATTGATTGATCGCTTGCTTTAAAGGTTTAACAATTTCATCAGATTTTGCTGCTGTTTGTTCAACAAAATCAACTAATTTATCAATCGTATTAGTCAGATAAGCTTGAACCTGATCTAAAGCTTTTCCCGCTTGTTCAATTTTATCGGCGATCGCTTTTAAAATCTTGTTCCCGATTTCGCTGACTTTGGTAATAGCCTGATCAATTAAATCTTGAATGTTTGTAATGAAGGTTTTTAGTTGTTCTGTGACTGTCGTAATCCGTTCTTTTAAACTGTTGACAAAATTTTCTATACCTTGAAACATTTTGGAAAGAGTTTCAATTTGTCCCCCTCCACTATTGGGAAGATTTGTCAAAAGCGTAGAAAACTTATCAATATCAAAAGAGTTAAGATTTTTAACTGCTAAATTAATCTGTTCTCCTTGAGAGTTAACCTCCGATAACCAGCTTTTGATTTGTTGTCTTAAGGGTATAATTTTGGCGCGGCTTAAATTTTTAGGATCGAGAGATTTCAGAAAATTTTGATAATCTTTATAAAGTTGGGTCTGTTGATTAAGTTGTAAGGTATAGAGTTGAATCGCTCCATTGGGTAAGATATAATTAAGTTCTTGAATTTGTTCAACAAAAATTTCAGTTAAAGCCTCAGAACTAAGCCTATCTAACCATTCGTCTGGATTAGATAATTTATCAATAAAATTTTTAAAGGCTTTAATAATAGCATCTAAAACTTTACCCGGAAAAGCTTGAGCATTATTGAGAAACTCTTGAAACTCGTCAAAGGGAGTTGATTGATTTTGGGAAATACCAAGTTGACCAAAATTAGCATTACCAGTAATAGATGAAGTTAAATTACTAAGAGAACTATTAACTTGATCTGTGACAGCTAATCCTTTAAAAGTATCTGCGCCGGGGTTAGCTGGGATTGACTGGGTTAAAGTGTCTATACTAATGCTAGAAATATCGCCTAATTTTCCCGTAACCTGTGTTTGAATTTCACCCACAGAAAAAGGTGCTGTAGGGATCTCTATCGGCTTGCTAGTAAGTTGAGTTACTTGATCAAAGCTATTGGTTAAATCTGAGGAAGTAAGAGGGGTAACTTTTCCCACTAAATTATCCTTAACTAATTTCTGAGAATCGGTAAAAGGTTTTCCCGCTTCCGCAAAAGTTGCTTGTGAATCTACATCAAGGGTTTGGATTTGATCGAGAATTGCTAAACTCATAATTTTTATTTAAAGTAATGGTTAATAATCATAATCCGAGCGTCTGACACAAATCGTCACATTTTTTTTGCGCTGACAGTTAGGTGATACAGTGCGAGACTTAGAGCTAATCCCCGATTCTTTGAAAAGTCTTAGGACATCAAGGATTTCAGAGAAAATGGAACTGTTATCAAAACCGATGGTAATCATTATAGCAGGTGTCGGGGGACTGTCAATAAAGTTATAATGGGGAGGGGAGTGTGGAGACTGTGGGAGGAAAATCTCAAAAATCCTAAAGAACACCATATTTTCACTAAAGGTTAAAGAGTGATTTTAAATCACTAAGATTACCATCAAGAGTGCTAGTTGCTTCTTTGATAGGATCGAGAGAAGCTTTTAATGGTTCTATCGGATTAGTAATTGCTGGAATTGAACCAAATTGTAAAGCATCTGGTAGCATAGCAACGGTCATAAAACTAGCAGCATCTGCTTTAATATTAGCATCAACAGAAGCCCCTTGTGCAACTGTTTGACTAGGAGTTGGAGGTACATATTCAGCTAGGGTTAAAGTATAGCTAAATTGATCGGGATCTGTGGCAGATTGAACAACGGCAAACCTTTCTAAAATTACTTGACTAAAATAGGATTGTCCGATAATTTCAGCAATAAATTCAACTGGTTTTTGCTCTTTGTAAATTTTTCTTAATTTCTCTAAATCAGCCAAGTATTTATTGCCATAAAAAATGCCTTTGATTTGTAATTTTACCGAATCTCTACCAAAATTCTGGACTAGGTTTCCCTGTTTTCCCGGAATTTGGTGATAGACAAAGTTATTTTGCTCGATTGTCTCGATTTGATGTACTCGATTCAGTTGAATTCCTGCGATTTCAATTGCCATATTTAACCTCCATAAAATCGTCGGTATTCTTGATTAATTTTTGTTTGTAGAGTTTCTAGAATATAATCTAGATCGATTGCTTGTTGTTCAGTATCTTGCAGGCTATGGTGTTGATTTAAAGATTGATTTTCAGATTCCTGTTTATTGATTTCTAATTCTGTTTTTTGAATATTAGAAAAGTTGCTGTTAATATTATTAATTTGATAATATAACTTTTCTCTGGATTGCTGTAAAAGTTGGGGTGGAATTGGTAACATCTCAGCAGGCTGAGAGATAATATCAGCCGCTGTTGCTGAATCTAAGGGTAAATTGTCTCCTGATATATCCCTAACTAAATCAGTTAATTCTTGCCAGTTTTTCGGTGAAGGATTATTTAACTCAATTTCAGTCTTTTGTCCAGAATTTTGCCAAGGGGTTGTTTCCAAATTGAGATTATCTGAATCTAAGGGTAAATTGTCTCCTGATATATCCCTAACTAAATCAGTTAATTCTTGCCAGTTTTTCGGTGAAGGATTATTTAACTCAATTTCAGTCTTTTGTCCAGAATTTTGCCAAGGGGTTGTTTCCAAATTGAGATTATCTGAATCTAAGGGTAAATTGTCTCCTGATATATCCCTAACTAAATCAGTTAATTCTTGCCAGTTTTTCGGTGAAGGATTATTTAACTCAATTTCAGTCTTTTGTCCAGAATTTTGCCAAGGGGTTGTTTCCAAATTGAGATTATCTGAATCTAAGGGTAAATTTTCTGCTGATATATCCCTAACTAAATCAGTTAATTCTTGCCAGTTTTTCGGTGAAGGATTATTTGACTCAATTTCAGTCTTTTGTCTAGAATTTTCCCAACGGGTTGTTTCCAAATTGAGATTATCTGAATCTACGGGTAAATTTTCTGCTGATATATCCCTAACTAAATCGGTTAATTCTTGCCAGTTTTTCGGTTCAGTCTTTTGTTGAGGATTTTGCCAACGGTTTGTTTCCAAATTGAGATTATCTGAGTTTAAGGGTAAATTTTCTCCTGATATATCCCTAACTAAATCCGTTAATTCTTGCCAGTTTTTCGGTGAGGGATTATTTGACTCAATTTCAGTCTTTTGTTGAGAATTTTGCCAAGGGGTTGTTTCCAAATTGAGATTATCTGAATCTACGGGTAAATTTTCTGCTGATATATCCCTAACTAAACCGGTTAATTCTTGCTGGCTTTTCGTTGCGTTATTTTGCGGATAAATATTATTAGCTTGATGATTATCATCAAAACTTCTATGTTTCTTTTGACGAATGTTATATGAATTTTCTTGCTCCTTTTGTAAAGGCGGATAATTGCTTGTTCTTACTCTTGGATTGGGTTGAGTATAATCAGAAGCTGAAGCCAAAGATTGACGAGAAAATGACATGAAAGAAGAAGTATTTCCCCCTAGGTCAAATGGGGAACTATCCCTTTCAAGAGAAGACATTTCCCCATTTTTAGACCTTAAAGATGGGACAAAATCAGCAGTTAGCCAAGCCTCCCAATCTCTACATAAATCAGTTATTTCCGATAAATCTTCTATAGCAAGGTGCAATCTTGCTATAGGTTGCAGGTCTTTTTCTAAAAGCTCTATACTATTAAGCCAATCGTCAATTAAAGAGTAATTCCATTCTTGAAACTCTTGGCATAATTCTAAACCGAGGCTGACTAGAAAATCATCATTCATGGTTTTTGGTTGAATCCTCAGCGATCATTTGTAAATATAGAGAAACTTGCGCCATTGTCATTGTTTGTACTTGTTGGGGAGTCCAACCAAATTCCCTAGCGAGGATATAAGCTGCTTGTACCCAAGGGGACTGACTAACATCTAAGAAAGATTTTTTTTTCCTGTTAAACCACTAATTTCGCGGATATTGTCAATTAAAAAATTGACCAATCCTAAAGGGAGTTGTTTAACTTGTTCCAAGGATAAAGTCGGCTCAACTAAGGATTCTTTAATCATTAAAAGGGGAATTAATCCTGCATCCTGTCGAGAAGCCTTCATGATTAATTGAAATCTCCCAATAGTCAGAGGACGAATCTGGACAATTCGCCTCGACTCTGGGAATTTATCGGCTGAAGTATCCAGTTCGCCTGGATGCAAAATACTGACTGGGATAGCAATATCAAAAGTGACAGAAGCACCCGCTAACAGGTCTTCTGGAGTCAGGGAAATTTCAGCCATAATTGTTAGCCTGCGGTTTCTTCGCTGCTGATCCGTAAAGCGCGGAAAGTAACCCCTTCCATGATAAAATCATCTTCTGGCAAACTGAAACTCCACTTTTCAAACTTGACCCCAAATAGTACGAGTTTGCTGCTGTTGCTGGGGAGTGCGGGATTTTTTAAATTGATGACGATGTTGAAAGTTGGCTGGGGAATCGGGTCTGCTGGCGGTGGACTTTTTGCCGCATCACCTAACAATAACCGCAAGAGTGCGCCGTTAATGTGAGCGCGTTCAGCAAAGCCTGAAACATCAACATTACCTGGACGGAGTTCAGTAGGAAAGCGCTTGCCAATTTCGTGATAGGGTCTGATCTCATTGTGGACGTTCACCTGTACATTTCGCAGTCGTCCCACGACATTAGAAAACTCATACTCACTAATCAATCCATCCGCCAGTTTTCCTTCTTCGGTGGCTTTGTCATCCACAGCTAAGACTAGGGTAGCATCAGACCCTCGAAAAACGTTGTTATTGGCCATAGTTTTCCTCCTCTGAGAAGTAATTGATGGGTGGGTTAACCGAGATACATGGTTACTTTGATGAAGTCAATACTGAAGGTCGGTCGCAGGGTCATGGTCACGATCGCTTCTCCGGCAATTTCCTGAACTCGGTTAGCGGTGACGGCTAACTCATAGCTAATCAGAGCTTCATTCTGGACCATGCGCGTCAAGAAGGCATCAAGAGTAGCTTTCATCGCTCCCCGTACCCGTTCGTTATTCAACTTGCCAATGTAGGGATCGCAGGCGGAGCGCACCCCGTAAATGGCAAAGTCAACAATCCGCCGAGTGGTAATCTGATGCCAAGCAGAATTGGTGGCGGTGGTAATGCCTTTGACCACCCGAAAACCCTCCCGTTTCTCGATCGCCAGCACTCGCTTCCCGACCAGCTTTTCCAACTGGGAGGTGGAAAACTCCTTGGCGAGTCCAGGAATCGTCAAAGGTTTGTTAGTCGGACTAGCCTGCACTGGCAGAGATGCCAGTAGGCCCGCGACTGCTGCTGCTGTGTAAGCGCCTGAGAGTTTAACCTGGGGGGAGATTTGTAGTCCTGGTGCGACCAAAATCAGGCGATCGCTATCCAGGGGGTGTCCGGCGATCGTGTCAACATCATCAGGGGTTCCGCTACCAATAATGCCGATCCGTTCTCGCTTGATTGTCGCGGTTGTGTTCAAGTGACCCAGCAGTGCTGTCACCATTTCGGGGTTGGTGACATCCTGTCCGGCCAGCAAAACCAAGTTTATTAGTTCATTCTCCAATTGTGCCAGACTATTTTTATATTCCTTAGCCGGTTCTCCATCGGAGCCTGCGGCCAATTCCTCCCCACTTTCGCTGGTGTTTTTTGGCAAAGTATCGGAGGAAGAGCCTTTAGCTAGAGTGGCAGTTACTAAAGTAGAACCTTTAGTCTGGTTATTGACTTGTTGTTCCAGGTCGCCGGACTTAGAAATGGTATAGGTTTCTTTCGTATTTTGATAGGTTAGCTCGACTTTTTTGCTGTTAGCAGGCGAGTCAGCATCAGTGATTTTGATCTTGATGTCATTACCCCAGTTTCCTGGAGTTTTTGCCTCTAGTGTCACCAGATCTTTGTCAGAGCTATCTTTGATTTTGTAGGTAGCTTTGGCGGCTTTAGCAGCTGTACGAACTGCATACACAGTCTTACCGCCATTGTTATAAATCTGCTCTAGTGCTTGAATTAAGGTTAGTTGGCGAGCGGGATCAATTTCCCCGAAAATTGCTTTAGCTTCCGAAAAACTACCAAGAATTTGTACCTCATCCACTGGTCCTTTGGCTGCGGTTCCAACAATTCCGATATTTCCTGAAACAACCTGACCAGCACTAATCAGTCCTTCATCTCGTACTGTTATGTAAGTACCCGGCAAGATGGCCTCAACCATGAGAGGTTCCTCCTATTTTGGGAAAATTTTAGGTTTATCGTAGCCACCTGGTTTACTCTCGTCGTCACCCTTGGGAGTCGTGCCAAGCAGAGAATAAACTCACAAGCGAGCCGATTTAATTGTAGCCGACATTCCGCAGACCTTCATATACTTTTATATATTTTTACATTCCCCAAGATGTTTTGACGAAAAACCTTCATTGTAGAAACTACTATTGAGAATATTTTCAAGAGTAAATTTTTTCTCAGAAAAAATTTACTCTTCTTCACCTTGATAAAAATCCATGATTGTAGCTATAGTCCTTACTGGCAAGGGGTTTTAAGCAATATTTTAGTAAAAATTAGCACTTACGCATTGACAAAAAGGCTTAAATGTGTGTGGTCTAATTTTGTTATTCTTAGATACAATTTCTCTCTCGACTCTTGACAAAACCCTCTCCGATTTGATTTCCTGACACAAGGGCATCTCTTATAACAGAACAACTGATGAGAAACATTACCTTAAATGTCGGATGAATGCCACCGCTAAATTTTTCGACAAGACATCAACCTTTGCGGGGGATGAAATCCGACCAGGATATTGACCGCGAACCACGATTTTAATTCTACCATTTGTAAGTAAACTGTGTTATACTTAATTGCTCCAGGGTCGAGGATTAATCAATGCTAGTCGTAGAAGCCAAGTTAAAAAACGGGACACCAGAACAATACCAAAGACTTGATGAAGCAATTAGGACATCTCAGTTTGTGCGTAACTCTTGTGTTCGTTATTGTCTGGACAATAAGGGGACAAACCGCAATGATCTCCAAAAACTTTGTGCGGTACTAGCAGACAACAAAAAAACACATTGGGTTAATAAATTAAACTCTCAAGCTCGTCAATCGGCTGCTGATAGAGCCTGGCAAT
>NZ_JACJSW010000242.1:0-1949 GCF_014698375.1 Microcystis flos-aquae FACHB-1344
TTAATCTTCCAATACGCTTCTTTCAACAATAGCCGTTCTCTGCACTTCTTCTTAGGTGCATGGCCGGTAATCGGTATCTGGTTTACGGCAATGGGTGTTAGCACCATGGCGTTTAACCTCAACGGTTTCAACTTCAACCAGTCGATTCTCGATTCTCAAGGTCGTGTAATTGGTACTTGGGCCGATGTGTTAAACCGCGCTGGTATCGGTATGGAAGTAATGCACGAGCGTAATGCACACAACTTCCCCTTAGACTTGGCTAGTGGTGAACAGGCTCCTGTAGCTCTGACTGCTCCCGCTATCAATGGTTAATTCCTAGTCTGAATGAAAAGGCACTCCCGCAAGGGGGTGCTTTTTTGTTGTTAGAATTGGGGAACAATGAAAAACGCTGCAAAATGCTTATTCTCAAACAATCATGATTATGACCGCTCTCACTGGAAAATATACTCTTAGTCAATATTTTGAGCGGGAAATACAATCCCAAACTCGTCATGAATATCTGGATGGAAAAATTATTGCTATGACAGGAGGGACACCGACTCATAACCGCATTATCAGTAATTTATTAGTGGCTTTATATACTGGACTAAAGAATCAACCCTATGCCGTTTTTGTCACCGATCAACGTTTATGGATACCTGAGCGTCAAATAGCTACCTATCCTGATATTATGGTGATGCCTGAACCTCTTATTTATCAAGAAGGACGCAAAGATACTTTAATTAATCCTGTTTTAATCGCTGAGGTTTTGTCTGCTGCAACGGCAAGTTACGACAGAGAAGAAAAGTTTGCCGCTTATCGAACCATTGCAACCTTTCAGGAATATTTATTGATTTCGCAGGAAAGACTTTATATTGAACATTTTCAAAAGGAAGGCGATTGCTGGGTGTTTACAGCTTATGAATCTGATAGGATAATTCATTTAAACTCTTTGCGGGTTGAGGTGGAGATAGCAGATATTTATAACAAGGTAATCTTTAGTTAAAGCTTTAAATTTGAAGCTTTTGTTATCATTAAACTAAACTAATCTTGGTCAGGAGTTAATTTTATGATATCCCCTCAAATTATTGAACTGGAACAAAAGTTACGAGATTTTTCGGTTGAAGATAAACAATGGTTATTAGAGCAGTTACACAAGCATTTAGAAGTTTTAAAAGAAAATGTAAATAGAAAACAGGCCAAAGATTTGATTATGGAAACATTAAATGAGGTTCAAAATATGCCCGATAATTGTTATCATGAAGTTTGGCAAAAATTTGATGACGCTTGTGTGAGAATTTCAGGAAACTTAGAAGAATCTGATTTACTATGATGTTTGCTCAAGATTCACCTCTTGTTATTCTTGATACTTCGGTTTTTCTTTCAGCTTTGTTAAGTAAAAATCCTAACAGTGCGCCTTGTCAAATTATTCGTTATTGGCGGGAGGATAGATTTAAGTTAGTTATTTCTCCTCAATTATTGGAGGAATTGGTTGAAAAACTATTACTGAAAAATATTGACAGAAATGATATTAAGGATATTTTAACGGCTATTTTTTATACTGCTATCAAAATTCAAGGCATTTATCAAGCAACGCTACTCGATCAGGTTGATCCAAATGATAATATGTTTTTGGCAGCCGCTTACGAAATAGGTGCTGATTATCTAGTTTCTTTAGATAAAAAACACATTTTACCGCTAAAGCATTATCATCATACACAAATTTTATCGCCAAATTTATTCTTACAAGTTTTGCAAAATAGTTAAAGATAAAAATGCGATCGCGTCTATTTGTAAAGAGATAATCCTAATCGTTAGGATTTCTTTTAAGATAAGATTTAAAGACAGGATTAATAGCTGGACTTCCCCGTTGACAAAAAGCCATAACCTGTGCTGTAGAAGGGATTAAAAGAATTTCTGATGCCCCGTTACTGGGTACAAATCAGGGAAACTCCCAATAAATCTAACGC
>NZ_JACJSW010000243.1:0-2500 GCF_014698375.1 Microcystis flos-aquae FACHB-1344
GATTGAGGGGTAGGAAAGAATAATCCTGGCATCGAGCTATTGTCCCGGTCGGCAACCCGACAAGTATCTTGGCCACGGCGAAGTTTCACAACCGAGTTCGGGATGGAATCGGAGTGGTGCCATCACGTTAAAGACACCAGGAAGGGTAGAACCCTCAAGACTGCAAAAGCTAGGGAAAAAGTGGTGAAAAGAAGAATGAGGTCAAGCCCTCGGTCGGTTAGTACTCCTCGACTGCACTCGTTACCGAGCTTCCATCTAGAGCCTATCAACGGGTAGTCTACCCGAGACCTTACTGGCTTAATGCCATGAGAGCAATCATCTGGAGGTGGGCTTCCCACTTAGATGCTTTCAGCGGTTATCCGCTCCGCACATGGCTACCCTGCGTTTACCGTTGGCACGATAACAGGTACACCAGCGGTGCGTCCTTCCCGGTCCTCTCGTACTAAGGAAGGCTCCTCGCAATGCTCTTACGCCTACACCGGATATGGACCGAACTGTCTCACGACGTTCTGAACCCAGCTCACGTACCGCTTTAATGGGCGAACAGCCCAACCCTTGGGACCGACTTCAGCCCCAGGTTGCGATGAGCCGACATCGAGGTGCCAAACCTCCCCGTCGATGTGAACTCTTGGGGGAGATCAGCCTGTTATCCCTAGAGTAACTTTTATCCGTTGAGCGACGGCCCTTCCACGCGGTGCCGTCGGATCACTAAAGCCGACTTTCGTCCCTGTTCGACTTGTGGGTCTCACAGTCAAGCTCCCTTCTGCTTTTGCACTCTATCGTCCCATTTCCAACGGGACCGAGGGAACCTTTGCGCGCCTCCGTTACCTTTTAGGAGGCGACCGCCCCAGTCAAACTGCCCACCTGAAACTGTCTCCCGCCCCGATTAGGGGTCAGGGTTAGAATTCTAGCCTCGCCAGAGTGGTATCTCACCGTTAGCTCCACTCTCCCCACGAGGAGAGTTTCAAAGCTTCCCACCTATCCTGCGCAAGCGAAGCCCGAAGCCAATGCCAGGCTACAGTAAAGCTTCATAGGGTCTTTCTGTCCAGGTGCAGGTAGTCCGTATCTTCACAGACAATCCTATTTCGCCGAGTCTCTCTCCGAGACAGTGCCCAGATCGTTACGCCTTTCGTGCGGGTCGGAACTTACCCGACAAGGAATTTCGCTACCTTAGGACCGTTATAGTTACGGCCGCCGTTCACCGGGGCTTCGGTCGTCAGCTTCAGATTACTCCTGACCAACTTCCTTAACCTTCCGGCACTGGGCAGGCGTCAGCCTCCATACTGCGTCTTACGACTTGGCGGAGACCTGTGTTTTTGGTAAACAGTCGCCTGGGCCTATTCACTGCGACCCTCTTGCGAGGGTACCCCTTCTCCCGAAGTTACGGGGTCATTTTGCCGAGTTCCTTAGAGAGAGTTATCTCGCGCCCCTTAGTATTCTCTACTTCCCCACCTGTGTCGGTTTCGGGTACAGGCAATTAATGATTAACGTGGTTCGGGCTTTTCTAGGAAGCTTGATCAGCGCCACTTCCCTCCCGTGGGAGGTGGGACTCGCGTCTTAGCTCCAGGTGTTTTCACCACCTCTCATCGCCTCGACTGCTTGCACTGGTAACCAACATCCAGCTGACGTTGACCTTCTCCGTTCTCCGGCACAATCATTAATCGGTACGGGAATGTTAACCCGTTGTCCATCGACTACGCTTTTCAGCCTCGCCTTAGGTCCTGACTGACCCTCCGCGGACGAGCCTTGCGGAGGAAACCTTGGGGTTTCGGGGTGTGGGATTCTCACCCACATTTTCGCTACTTAAGCCGACATTCTCACTTCTATAGAGTCCACAGCTGCTTGCCGCTACTGCTTCACCCCCTATAGAACGCTCCCCTACCACTACAATGTAGTCCACAGCTTCGGTAGATAACTTAGCCCCGTTCATTTTCGGCGCAGGAGCGCTTGACCAGTGAGCTATTACGCACTCTTTTAAGGATTGCTGCTTCTAGGCAAACCTCCTGGTTGTCCATGCACTCCCACCTCCTTTCTCACTTAGTTATCATTTGGGGACCTTAGCTGGTGGTCTGGGCTGTTTCCCTCTTGACGATGAAGCTTATCCCCCACCGTCTCACTGGTAGTTTTTTTAGCCGTATTCAGAGTTTGCCTCGCCTTGGTACCGGTCTCCCAGCCCGCGGCGAAACAGTGCTTTACCCCGACTAAACTTCCACTACCGCTGCGCCTCAACACATTTCGGGGAGAACCAGCTAGCTCCGAGTTCGATTGGCATTTCACCCCTAACCACAGCTCATCCGCTAATTTTTCAACATTAGTCGGTTCGGACCTCCACTTGGTTTTACCCAAGCTTCATCCTGGCCATGGTTAGATCACCCGGGTTCGGGTCTACAAATTATGACGCTTCGCCCTCTTCAGACTCGCTTTCGCTGGGGCTGTGGGGTCTTCCCCCTTCACCTGCCATAACCTGTAAGTCGCCGGCTCATTCTTCAACAGGCACACG
>NZ_JACJSW010000025.1:0-17626 GCF_014698375.1 Microcystis flos-aquae FACHB-1344
CATTTTCAGGCGTGCGCTTAAGTCTCTCATGCTGACGATACTTTTATCCAGTGCAAAACCTATCCAACAGGACACAAAAGTAAATGTACTTAATGCGGGATAGTCATTTTTGGTATTAAGTAATTCGAGAACTGTCAACCCCGGTTGAACAAAAATTAACAATCGGCAAGTCCAGAAAACGGTTTTTTTTGAAGAAACCCCTTTTCTCATGGTTTCTCGGAGAAACCCGTTTTCTAACGCTCCAATTTCCTTACTGCGTTCTATCCCTCGTAATTCCATATTAGTTAAGTACCTAAGCAAAATTAATTACACATCTAAGCCACTACTCCGTCAGACTTCTGGTGTGAGGAAACAGTGAACTGAAAACTCAAATCCGATCCCTAATAGCTGTCTCCCGTCTCCCGTCTCCCGTCTCCTGTCTCCTGTCTCCCGTCTCGACTAGGAAATTAATTTTGCACGACTACTTATGATCAAAAATGTTACTCACATTGCCGAATATCTATATCGGTCAATAAAATCAATAACAATTACAGGATAAGCGTTTAAATGCGATCGAGATTTGCTTGATTTGAATACAAAAATACTGAATATTTATCATCATCGGGCCCTGAACGCCAGCAAAAGAAAACCCCACAGACAAAGACCTTGTAATGATAGAATCGACAATGGCGACGGCTTGGCCATTAGTATTTTTTGCGTCGGACTAGCAGGAGATAAAAGCGTGACCTTTAAGATTGGTTTACTCGGTTTCGGGGTTGTGGGGACGGGAACAGCGAAAATCCTCCTTGATCCTTTTGGTCGTCATCCCGTACTCAAAGAGATTACCATTGGACGAGTGGGAGTTAGATCCCTAGATAAACCGAGAGAAATCGAGCTTTCTCCCCTGCTGTTGACCACTGACCTAGAATCGATCGTTACTGACCCCGAAATTGATATTATTGTCGAATTATTGGGGGGTTTGGAACCGGCGCGCTCTTTAATTCTCCAAGCAATCGCATCGGGAAAGCACGTTGTTACGGCAAATAAGGCGGTTATTGCCCGTTTTGGTGATGAAATCTACGCCAAAGCTAACGAAAAGGGGGTTTATGTCCTCCTAGAAGCGGCCGTGGGTGGTGGAATTCCCGTCATTAAACCCTTAAAACAATCCCTCGGCGCTAATCGCATCAGCAGCATCATGGGAATTGTCAACGGCACAACTAACTATATTCTCACGGAAATGAGCCAAAAAGGGGCAGATTTTAGTGAAGTTCTGGCCAAAGCTCAGGAATTAGGCTATGCAGAAGCGGATCCGACTGCGGACGTGGATGGATTCGACGCGGCCGATAAAATTGCCATTTTAGCTTCTTTGGGTTTTGGAGGTCGGGTAAAACGGGAAGATGTTTACTGTGAAGGTATCCGGCAAGTTAGCGCCGTCGATATCGCCTACGCTGATAGACTGGGATTTGTGATTAAATTATTAGCGATCGCAAAAGATACGGTTAAGGAAGATTCCGATACCCTAGAGTTGCGGGTTCATCCGACCCTAGTACCGAAAACCCATCCCCTCGCTAATGCTAACGGGGTCTATAACGCTATTCTCGTCGAGGGGGAACCCTTGGGCCAAGTGATGTTTTATGGACCGGGTGCCGGTAGCGGACCGACGGCCAGCGCGGTAGTATCGGATGTGATGAATATCGTCGGAATTTTAAAAAGTAGTGGCAAAACCAAGGAACTTGACCCGCTTTTAAGCTGTATTCACCAGCATTATTGTCAAATCGCCCCGATGGAGTCGTTATCGACCCGTTTTTATGCCCGTTTTCTCTGTCGCGATGTGCCGGGGGTAATCGGTCATTTAGGTATGGCTTTCGGCGACCATGGGGTTAGTCTAGAATCCGTGGTACAAATTGGTATTAGGGGTGATTTAGCCGAAATTGTCGTTGTCACCCACGATGTGCGCGAGGGCAATTTCCGCAACGCTTTAGCGGCAATAGAGTCTTTAGAAGCTATTGACAGTATTCCTAGTATTCTCCGGGTTTTGTAATTATAGAGATCGCTTTTTTTATGGTCATGGGTCGGAGAATCAAACGTGAGAAAATTTGGCTAAGTTTTACTAGCACAATTTTGTTTTTTTGTCTAGGTTTTTTGGGCTTAAATCAAAAATTAATTTTTGCTCAAGGGTCTGATAATGTTTGTCCCCTGCCGATTTTATCAAGGTTACAACGCCATAAAATCCAAGCGGGAGAAACGATCGCCTCCATCGCCGAAAAATACGCTCTCATCCCGGCAACGATAATTAAACTCAATCCGACTATTCTCAAAAATGGTTTGGCCCCGGTGGGGAAAGAAATCTTCATTCCCCCGATGAACGGCATTCGCATCGAAGCACCCCGGGGTTCCACTTGGCGCGATTTAGAAGCGGCCTATGGTATTCGTGCCGATATACTCTTTGAGCTTAACGGTTGTGGTCGCCGGCCGACAATAGTTTTTATCCCCGGCACCAATTGGTCCGCCGCCAGCAAGCGATCGGACTATACTGGATTAAGTTCTTATCCCTTACCCTTTGCCAGCACTGTCGGATTAGCCTACGGTTGGCAAAAAAGCCCCACGGAACAGAAAAATCTCTTTCATAGTGGTATTGATCTTCTCGCAGATGTTGGTACACCAGTTCTAGCCGCCGAGGATGGTCTAGTGATTTATGTGGGTCAGGAAGGGGCCTATGGTAATTTGGTAGTAATTAATCATTTAGGTCGCCGGCAGACCCGTTATGCCCATTTAAGCCGGGTTACAGTGAGAATTGACCAAAGGGTACGAGCAGGAGACGTTATCGGTACGGTTGGCACCACGGGACAACCAGATATTATTCCCCCCCATCTTCATTTTGAGGTGCGCTTAGATACTCCCGTCGGTTGGACAGCGCAGGATCCGGCTTTGCATTTGCCCCAAATCGGCCCGCAATCAAGTCAAAAGTAAACGGTTAAGTGGGATTATTGATTTATTTAAGTTTGACAAAAGGAAACTTATTTTGGAACCCTAAGTTATCAAGTCCCAGGGTTAATAAAAGTAATGCTGCCATAATTGCGATCGTGAGCAGTATCCCCCCTTGGGGTTCCGGAGAGGAAAATAGTTTCCAGAATAAAACAACGTTATTGATAAAAATAGCGAAAAATACTAATATAGAATGCCAATCTATACTATCCTGCTTCGCATTTTTTTGCTCACTTTTCTCGTCAGAATTAACTCTCTTTTCCTTACTAGAATTAGCTTTCAAAGTTAGAATCAGCAAGAAAGTTGTCAAGACTAAGACAGCTAAAAAAACTACAGATGCTTGCTCGGAATATAACTTAAACGCTAACAAAAGGTTAATCACTAAAATAAATATAAACACAAAATTTTGTTTTGCAGACATAACATAAAACCCACAAGAGTTGACTATTACTTTGGCTGGATTATAGCGAATTTACATATACAGGATATATTTTCCAGCCAAAATCCCCTTCTTTGGGGAGAAGGGGAAAAGCCAAGCCAAGATTAACCCTGCACCATCACCGAGGCAGCCGCAGCCACACCGGCGCCAGGGGTGACACCTTCGACACCTAACTCGATTAAAGTCGCTTCAATGGCAGCGATAACCGTGAGGATATCTCTCTCACTGGCAAAACCTAAATGACCGATACGGAAGATTTTACCCTTGAGGTGATCCTGACCACCAGCCACAGCGATGTCGAACTTTTTATTGAGAGTCGAACGAATTTTTTCCGCATCTACCAGAGTGGGGGCCACCGCAGTAATCGCCGTGGAAGCGCAGGAATCCGCCGCGTAGAGGGGCAAATTCAGGGCCTGCATACCGGCCCGCGTCATCTTCGTTAAGCGTTGGTGACGGGCGAAAATTGCCGCTAATCCCTCCCTTCTCATCATTTGCAGAGAAGCTTGTAAACCGTACATCAGGTTAACTGGAGGGGTAAAGGGGGAACTATCCTCATCGGTGGCTTTTTTGTATTTGCCCAAATCTAGATAAAAACGGGGCAGTTTGGCGGTTTCGTAGGCTTTCCAAGCTTTTTGACTTACGGAAACAAAACCTAAACCGGGAGGAATCATATAACCTTTCTGGGAACCAGAACCGACCACATCTAAACCCCATTCATCGATGGGAATATGATAAGCTCCTAAACTGGTGACGGCATCGACGATAATTAAAGCTTCCCCGTGGTCTTTTACCGCTTTGTTAATGCTTTCCAAGTCATTGAGAACCCCGGTGGAAGTTTCCGAATGGGTGATAATTACCGCTTTGATGGCTTTTTCCTTGTCTTCGGTCAGTTTAGCGGTGAATGCTTCTGGATCTAGGGGTTTACCCCATTCTGCCTTAATGATATCCACATTTAAGCCGTATGCTTTCGCCACTTTCGCCCAACGTTCCCCAAATTTACCATTATCTCCCACCAAAACTCGATCGCCGGGGCTGAGAAAATTAATAATTCCCGCTTCCATGGCACCGGTTCCCGAAGCAGTTAGCATTAAAACATCGCCACTGGTTTGATGCAACCATTTAAGATTTTCGGTTAATTCGGCGATTACCTTGCTAAAAGCACCCGTCCGATGACCTATAGGTGCTTTAGCCATAGCCAATAATACCGCTTCCGGCACTGGTGTGGGGCCGGGAATCATCAACATATTTTTATTTTCCATGGTTCGTCCTCTCTCGTTGGGCTATATTTAACAAGATAAAAAACCAAATCTCGATCGCATCAATTCTGAGGGGATGATTTAAGATTCGGCAAACTCTGATTATATCCCGGCAGATAGCCTTGTCAGGAGTCAGTATTCAGGAGATAGGGTGATAGGGTTTTGGGGTGATGGGGTTTTGGGGTGATAGGGTGATGAGACAGCTTCCCCAATTCCCCACTTCCCCACTTCCTAACTCCTATTCCCGATTTTCAAAGAGTTTTTGGATACCGACGGCAGCATCGGGCAGTTTTACCAAAGATTCGCCAATTAGAACCGCATTTGCTCCCGCTTGCTTCACTTTCGCCAGATCTGTTGCTGTGTGCAATCCCGATTCGCTGACGATCAGAATACCTTTTTCTCGCACCTGTTCGCCCCTGGCTTCTAGTAATTGGCGAGTATTGTCTAAATCGACTGTAAATGTCTCTAAATTGCGGTTATTAATGCCGATTAGTTCGATTCCCTCAATGGCTAACACTCGATCAAATTCGGCCAGACTATGCACCTCTACCAAAGCTGTCATCCCTAAACCCTTGACAATTTTGACAAAATATGCTAGGTCTTGATCGCTTAAAATAGCGGCAATTAAAAGGACAGCATCGGCTCCTTTAGAGCGAGCGTAGTAGATTTGATAGGGATAAAGGATAAATTCCTTGCATAATAGGGGTAAAGATACCGCTTGCCGGACGAGGGTAAGATTTTCGTAACTACCTTGAAAAAACTTACTATCGGTTAGGACCGATAAACAAGTGGCTCCCCCCTGTTCATAGGTACGGGCGATCGCTACAGGATCAAAATCTTCCAGGATAACTCCCTTGCTAGGGGAAGCTTTTTTCACTTCCGCAATCAAAGCGGGTTGGGTTTTACCCTGTTTTAAGGCGGCTAAAAAGTCGCAAGGTGGCGCAGTATTGGCTATTTTTTGGCGTAATTCCAATAAAGGCAACCGTTCGCGCAATTTATCGACTTCTATCTCCTTATGCCAAACGATTTCTTCTAAAATATTTTGCGGTTGTGCCTCCGGCACTTTCACCACATAACTCAAACTCTCAACTTTGACGGCAGGATTGGGGTGTTTTCTTCGGATCTGCATTTTTTCACTGTCCAGAGCGTGAACAGTGATTAGTTTAACAGTGATTAGTTATCGGTAATTGAAATAGAGACGCAGTCAACCACGTCTCTACAGATATTTATCTAGACTTGTGTGGATATTCCCAGTCTTCACCAATCTCCTCAAGGCTATTGCATAGCTTCGATCGAACGTTCTAAAATCTTATCTTGGAGTTTTTCGTCTTCTTGACGATTTTCAGTTAATAAAACCCGTGCTTTCGCAGTTCCTGCCTCCCCTTCCCCTAAAAGCTCCTCTGTACGAGTTAAGACATTTTCTTCGAGCATTCCTTCTGCTTGTCGTTCTTGGGTTAAATTAAGACGTGCTTTTTCTTCAATATTCATAAATTTATCCTTGCCACAGGTGCGATCAACTTCTACCTTCAGTCTGACACAAATTTGCTATTCTGTATCATTAACTACAGAAAAGTTTAGAATCTTACCGGCTAAACTGAGATTTAGGTATTTTTTCTCATTCCTTAAATGGACAGGGATCGATCGACCTAAAGCTATAAAATAAAACCTATGGAACAATTCCCCGGCGTAATCAAGCTTGTATATCGGGCGAATAATTATCGATTACCCAAACCAACAGATTTCTTGACAGTATCCGACTCTATCGTAATATCCTATTTGCAGAGCTTATGACCAAAGGTAATTTAAACGATCTCATCCGTACAGAAGCTAATAAAGAGGTAGAATCCCAACCCTCTCCTTCTGTCAAACGTCCGAAGGAAACTAACGCCACCTTACAGGCAAAAATTAACGACTTGACGGCAGAGTTAGAAAAAACCGAGAAAAATCAGCAAACTCTCCAAGAAAAAGTTATTTCTCTGGAAGAAGAACTTAAAGAACATCTGGAACTCTCTGTCAGTTTACAGCAGTTACAACAACAGACCGAGCAGTTAGAATCTGTCCTCTCGGAAAAAACTACTTTGGTGGCAAAATTATCGAGTCAATTAAGCAAGACAGAAACAGAACTGACTGAGAAAAAACAGTTAATTGAAAAATTATATAATCAAATTAAAACCCTAGAAAATAGTCCCACCGCCACCCCTGAACCGTCAGCAATTACCAAACTATTGCCTAAGAAACCCAGTCTTTATAACTTTGAAATGGCCACTTTAGCCCGTTATATTGCCCCCAATCCTACCCCCACAGAGTTAACGGATTCCGATATCGGTTGGTTCGATTAATTATGGCTAGTAAAAATCAAGAACAACAACATCCACAGGAAAGACTCGATCGCCCGATTGTTGATCAGCTGCTGCAATCAGAACCCAATGATTTAAACTTAGCTGAATGCGCTCGTTTACGCATACGTTATCAAAACTTTCCGGGGGCAAGAGAAATCCAAAGAGATTTAGATTTAATCCTAGAAAAATGGCAGTTAGATGAAGCCAGTTTATGGGCAAAAACTCGACCACTGCACAGTCACGGACAAGTGTATCAAATTCGCCAAACCGAGGAGCAACAGGATTGGAGTTAAATTGCAGCAGTTATCTTAATGGTGCGAGAGGAAAAATCAAACCTATAATTTGATTTTATCTAATAATCTCTGAAAAGGATTTTTTGGTTTGCTTGCTGGCGGATCTGCGGGGGGATTAGGATCATCTAGATAACGATAATATTTCCAGATATCCCAGTAGGGACAACCCGGTTCAATGCGAATTCCTGCCCAATGTAAATATTTTAAGGGCTGATTTAATCTCGGATCGATTAAAATATTCCCCTGACGTTGAAAATGAGAACTTCCCCCCCAATTTCCCGCTTGACAACCCGGAGCGCGGACAATATTAAATCGATTGGGAACTCGTTTGAGAATGGTATAATTAATAATCGGTTGATCGGAGGTTTTTTGAGAAAAATCAAAATATTCTGGATGAGCGGCACATTCTTGAAAAGCACTATATAATTCCTGTTCTGAGAACAGATTCTTTTTACTAGCCCAAAAACCACCGTTAAACATTCCAGTTAGATCATTTTCTGTGAAGATTCCTTGTTCTAAAACAATCGGATTAAAGACATCAGTAATCCCTTTTTTGTGTTGGTAATCACAGCAGAGAAAATCGTAGGTATCGAGGAAATTTAGATTAT
Organism: Microcystis flos-aquae FACHB-1344; assembly: GCF_014698375.1. Taxonomy (NCBI): domain Bacteria; kingdom Bacillati; phylum Cyanobacteriota; class Cyanophyceae; order Chroococcales; family Microcystaceae; genus Microcystis; species Microcystis flos-aquae. The sequence goes on from NZ_JACJSW010000025.1 coordinate 7,900, forward strand.
CTATTATTTTTTCAAAAACTACGATATCCGTATCGATATAAAGAAATTGATCTAGTTCTCCAAACCAACACACCTGCTTGCGAAATTGATTGGGACGAGCAAAGAATTTTTCTCCAAAAATATCATAGATTTTCTGTGCCAATTCTTCCACTAATTGCAGCTCTGGATAGAGAATAACGCCATATTTTTCGGACAATAAATCGGCAATTTTTTGATAATTATTGTCGTAGGGAATCAAGATGACGGGAGAATCGGGATCGTACAAACGAATACTATTCATTAATGCGATCGCCTGCTCGATAACTCGATCATTAGCGGTAATGTAAATTCCTCGCTTCATAAATATCCTGGGGGTAAGAGTTAGAAATAATTATATAGCAGTTATCTTAATGGTGAAGTAGAAAGTTTTCCTTTTGGGGAGTCAGCCATCAGCTTTTTTCTCCCGATATCCCTGTTCACTGATCACTGCTCACTGATAACTGATAACTGAATAGTCGCTCGATCTTTCTCTGTCAAAAAGTTGATGCGTTTACTTAAACAGTTTTTTCTTAAGTTTAGCCAGAGAACTCTGTATCCATAATTTTTTAAGTCGCAGGGGTTCTAAACCTTCTATATCAGCCGGATAGCGTTTTTTAATATCAAAGAAATCATTAATTTCTCTTAAAATTGTTTCAAAACGTGGTAGTAATTTTTCGGGATTATAATCATCGAGAAAATTAGCCTGTAAAGAATTAACGGGAAAATTACGGACATAATTAAGAATACGTTCCAGATCGTATTGACTGGAATAAGCCCCGATTTTTTGACAATTGAAACCGGGATCGAGATAATCGGCTAGGGCGCTATTAACACTAGAAAATACCGTACAACCACAGGCTAAAGCTTCCAGGGGCGGTAAGCCAAAACCCTCCGTTAAACCGTTTACAGCCCAATATTCAGCCGAATCGTAGAGATAAACCCGACTGCGATTGAATAATCCCACTAAATCCTCCACATAGCTATCTAAAACCTTAACGCGGCAGTGGGGACGGAGGGCGGGAACTAGACGATTGAGAAGATACTTTGAGGATTTGCGCCCCTGTACTAGGACATCGATATCTCTTTCTAAGCCTAAATTGAGAAATTCTGAGCCAATTTGATTAGGAAGATAGTAAATTAAAGCATTAGGAGCCTTTTCTCCCCAATACCCCATAGTATTACGGCTAACGGTGATAATTGGTATTTGGGAGGGTAAACGGAAGCCGTAACCTGTACTATGGGCATGATAAATGATATTATGCGATCGCAATTTTTGCACCAGTTTAGGAAGATCAAAACCCCAGCTAACCACAAAAATACTGTCATCCGAGCTTATTTTCGCGAGTATATCCTCTAAAAAAGGATAATTTAACTCTTTTTGACGATAAGTCACAATCTGGGCGGTACAAATTTGACTAGCCAAATTGACGGTTTTCATTTCTGCCCACAGTCCACCCCCACCAAAAGGAGAAGTAGTACCGGGCAAAAGAAAATAGAGGTTTCTCATCAGGATAATAGAAGTTTTGGTTAAGCTGTAGTTTGGAGACTTGGCTATTCTATACTTAATTATTAAGGTGTGAGGTATCTAAAGGCAATAGTCGATCGAGCATAGATATTATTAAATTATGTTTGCCACTGATAAATACTTAGAATTATTAAAGCAATACCCTCCTCGTCCTATTCACAATGAGGAAGACTTAGAAATGATGCAGGAGGTTATTAATCGCCTGTTAGACAAACCCCAATTAACGGCAGAAGAAAGGGAATATCTAAATGTTTTAGGGGCTTTAATTTATGAGTATGAGGAAAATCAAGAGCCAATACCTGATATTTATGGACTTGAATTGTTGAAATTTATATTAGAGGAAAGAAACCTACAAAAGCAAGATTTGCTATCTATTTTTGAAAGTAAGTCAACCCTGGATGATATTCTTGATGGCCAACAAGATCTAACTCCTATCTATATTCAAAAATTAGCCAATTTTTTAAATATATCTCCTGATTTATTTCTTCCTAGTTAGGGCTGGCTGAATAAATGTGAAATGTAGGCAAGGTAAGGGTTTTGGGGCTTTTCTCGCAAAACAGGTGCAAGGTTTTGAGAGTTCTGTAGGGGCGAAGCATTCGGGCGATAACCTATCGCTGAAACCGTAGATTTCCTATCCGAATGCTTCGCCCCTGCTTTTTCAGCAAACCCTAGTTAGTCACAAAAAATGCGCTAGACAATTAAGCTTATTTCCTGTCTTAACGCCTAGGTTAACGGACTAAATTAAAGCCCGATAACGCCCCAAAGCCAGTAAAGGAAAATACTGCTGATAGAAATGATATTTCAGGTAAAAATGACAGGGAAAACCTGTACCGGTGAAGTAATCTTCATCCCATGTACCATTTTCTTTTTGGGTAACAAGAAGATAGTTAACACCCTTTTCAATCACTTCTCGCTGATAATTGCCGGTGACTTTCCCGACGGCTAATAAACCGATTAATGCCCAAGCAGTTTGGGAAGCGGTACTATTTCCCTGTCCTTTAAATTTAGGGTTATTGTAACTAAAACAGGTTTCACCCCAACCACCATCAACATTTTGACAACTGCTTAACCAATTGGCTCCTTTTTGCAATTGCTGGCGATATTTATTCGGTTCCAGAAAAGCCAAAGCAGATAATGCCCCACTGGTTCCATAAATATAATTTACACCCCAACGACCAAACCAACTACCATCAGCTTCCTGTTCTTTTTCCAGATAATCCAAAGCTTTTTTAACTCGATTTTCCTCCATTTTAACATCACAAGTACCTAACATTTCTAGAACTCTGGCAGTAACATCAGCCGTATTAGGATCGATCATTGCTTTTAGATCGGCATAGGGCAAAGAATTAAGCCAGTTTTGATCGTTATCGATGTCAAAAGCTCCCCAACCACCAGCTTTACACTGCATAGTAGCCATCCAATTAACTGCCCGTTTCATCACAGCTTTTTTAATATTTTCATCGGGCATTTTAATTAACTCTAAAGCCATCACCACCACTGCCGAATCGTCTAAATCGGGATACCAGCGATTGTCAAATTCAAAAGCCCAACCGCCGGGGGTTCCGATTTTATTTTTAATCGCCCAATCGCCATAATCAAGAATTTGTTGATCGATTAACCATTGTCCCGCTTTAATCATAGCTGGATGAGCGGGATTTAGCCCAGATTCAATTAGCGATCGAATTACCCAAGCCGTATCCCAAACCGGCGAAACACAGGGCTGTACACAATAGGTATTATCTGTCTCAATGGCAAAATTATCCACCGCTTTTAAACCGCGGGCAACAATCGGATCGTAAACATCATAACCTAGGGCTTTTAAAGCTAACAGAGAATTTAACATCGCCGGGATAATTCCCCCCCAATCGCCTGTGTCTTCCTGTCGTTCAATTACCCATTTTTCCGCCGCTTTCAGACTTTCTTGACGGAAGGGAACTAAATCAGTTTTTTCTGCCCATTTAAACAGCCCATCTAACCAGAGAAAAACATCTGACCAATTGTTATTTTTTGGTAACTCATACTTGACATTATTCACCCCTTCTGTATAGAGTTCATCGAGATTAAAACCGATTTTATACACGGGTTTTTTGTCGAAAACAATTAATAAAGGAACCGTACTTCCCCGCGCCCAACTGGACATTTCATAGATAGTAAAAGGGAAATTTTCCGGCAGTAGCATAATCCAAGCGGGGATAGAGGGAACCCCCTGCCAATCGTAACAACCAATCAAAGCGAGGTGCATTTTGGTGAAAATGCGGGTTTTGCTGATGCCACCTTTAGCTAAGATAAATTCTCTAGCTTTTTCTAAAGCAGGATCATTAGCGGGAATTCCCAATAGTCGCAGCCCCATGTAGGCTTCCACAGTGGTGCTAAGATCGCCACCATCACCATAAAATAACTCCCAAGCGCCGTTAGGACACTGTTGCTGACGCAGATAGGTGGCTGCTTTGTCTAGGGGGCGTTTTTTGTCAGTTTTCCAGATTTTGTGCAGTAAAATTGCTTCTGAGGTGATGGTGACATTAGATTCCAATTCTGCCCACCAGTAACCCTCAGAGTATTGGGTAGAAAGTAAATAATTTTGAGAAAGTTCGATCGCTTTCGCTGTTTTAGCGGCTATTTCGGTGATTTTGTCCTGAATCTGCATTTTTTTCCGTTCGACAACCTCTAGGGACCACGAGTGCAAATAAGATAATCTTATTTACAAAGTTTTTAATAAGTAGCTAAAGAATGGGCTTTTGTTCCCAAGGAATCCAGTCAAGGAATTTGCTTTGGTTGCCAATTTCTTTTTTCTTTTGACTGATTACTGATAACTGATCAAGTACCCCCACCCCCCTGAAGACAAAAAGGGTACGAAACTCGCACCCCACCAGATTGATCTTCATTTAACTTACTTTTTCTTTTTGCCTTTAGCGGGCGGATTATCCTTCGCTGCCGGTTCCGGAGCTTTTTCCTCCACTTGCGGGGCTGCTGCTACGGGTTCCGGGGCTTTTTGTCCCATTTGGGCGGCTACTTCGGCGGCGAAATCCGTTTCTTCTTTCTCGATCCCTTCACCTAGTACAAAGCGTTGGAAACGACGCACCTGAATATTCTCTCCCAAAGCGGCGATCGCTTGTTTGAGCAATTCGTCAATACTGATGTTCTGATCGCGGATAAAGGGTTGATCGAGCAGAGAAAGTTCTTTCAAACGTTTTTCAATGCGGCCGGCCACGATTTTTTCTTTGATATTATCGGGTTTATTGGCTAAATCGTCCCGTCCCATCTCAATTTCTTTTTCTTTGGCGGAGATTTCGGCGGGAATATCGGCCACTTTCACATATTCGACGTTAGGACAAGCGGCAATCTGCATCGCCACGTCATTAACCAATTTTTTGAACTCCTCGCGACGGGCAACAAAATCGGTTTCGCAGTTCACTTCCACTAAAACACCGATGCGGCTGCCGGTGTGGATGTAACTGCCGATCATCCCTTCTGCCGCTACCCGACTGGCTTTTTTCTCGGCGGAAGTAATCCCTTTTTGACGCAACCATTCGATCGCTTTAGTTATATCCCCCGCGTTTTCCGTCAGCGCCCTCTTGCAATCCATCATGCCGGCGCCGGTCTTTTCCCTAAGTTCTTTAACCTGTTGTGCTGTAATTTCCGCCATAAAATTCCTAACCTACTGCTTATAATTGATCATGCCACGAGAGGGGCAGGTTTGACCGCTCGATAGGTCCGGAAAGTTTCCCCCCGAACCTAGCGGCGATCAATGGCTAATTTTCCCTAGTTATCGTCGTCTCCACTGGCAAATTCGGCGGCGTATTGGGAATAATCACCTTCTTCCTCGTACTCGGTTTCATTATCGTAGTCTTCCTCGTATTCTTCCACCGCTGCTTGACCACCGCGACGACCTTCGATGATCGCATCGCTAATTTTGCCTAAAATCAGTTTGACTGAGCGAATTGCGTCATCGTTGGCGGGAATCGGCACATCTACCAAGTCAGGATCGCAGTTAGTATCCAAGAGGGAGATGATGGGAATGCCCAATTTTTGGCATTCTTGGATAGCGTTGTATTCCCGACGCTGATCGACCACGACGACTAAATCCGGCAGCCGGCGCATGGTTTTAATGCCACCGAGGTATTTTTCCAGTTTGCCCAATTCCCGACGCAGTACCGATGCTTCTTTTTTCGGTCGTTTATCGAGGGCGCCACTATTTTCTAATTCTTCTAATTCTTTGAGTCTTTCTACCCGGCCGCGAATGGTTTCCCAGTTGGTTAACATTCCCCCTAACCAGCGTTGGTTAACGAAGTGGCTACCGCTGCGTAAAGCTTCCTGTTTAATGATTGCTGCCGCTTGCCGTTTCGTACCGATGAATAAAAAGCGTTTACCGCGATCGGCTTCTCCTCGGACAAATTCGTAAGCTTCTTCGATTAATTGGGCAGTTTGCACCAAATCAATGATATGAACCCCATTCCGGGCAGTGTAGATGTACTGAGACATTTTCGGGTTCCAACGGCGCGTTTGATGGCCAAAGTGAACCCCAGACTCTAGCAATTCTGCAAGAGAGACAACGGGCATATTTTTCTCCTTTTCGGGTTTATCCTCCATCTAGGGCTGGATTTCTAGATTCCTAGAAACACCCGATCGCCTAGATGTGCGATTTTTGACAACTTTTCTAGTCTAACACGAAAGGGCGCAATTGCATACCCGTAAATATTGGGTACTGAGGGCTTCCTACTGCAATTCCTCAAGTTTTTTCAAAACCGCTTCTGCATGGGCTTTTACCTTGACATTTGACCAAATATAGGCAATATTTCCCCGGGGGTCGATCAGGAAAGTGGAGCGTCTAATCCCCATATATTCCTTGCCCATAAATTTTTTTAATCCCCAGACTTGATAAATTTCCGCCAGTTGATGCTCGGGATCGCTCAATAATTGAATAGTTAAATTGTGTTTTTCAATAAAACGACAGTGGGACTTTTCTGAATCGGGACTAACTCCCAGAATTACCGCATTTAATTGCTGAAATTGCGGCGACAAAGCGGTAAAATCGATCGCTTCTGTGCTGCAGCCCGGAGTGTTATCTTTGGGATAAAAATATAAGACCAACCATTGACCGGCAAAATCTGCTAATTTACTAATTTCCCCCCTTTGGTTGGGGGTGGCAAATTCGGGGGCTTTTTGTCCAACTTCTAGGGTCATTTTTAGGAGTGTAAAGGCAAGAGTAAGAAAGGAGCGAGGGAGAGGGAAAGCAATAGCCAGACTTGATAGTTAAATCTGGGAAGTTCGGGGTTTTCTGACTCGACTAAAGCATCGATTCTCTCTAATAAACGATTATTTAAGGAATGATCATTGAGAGCGACACAGCAACTATCGGAGAAACTTATTTCCGCTACTTGATTAACTTTTTCTGCCACTAAAAGCAGCGATTCAGCTAATAGTAAATAATCCACTTGTCCAGAAGCATACTTATCGGCGCGTAATTCCCGCAAGAAGACCAATTCTGACCATAAATTCTCGCTATTGGGCAGCCAAGAAGACATCGATCGCAACCAACCTAACCAGAAAAACCAGAAAGTGTCATGATATTCTTGGTGAGCTTGTTCGTGGGCTAAAACTGCTTGTAAATGTTCTTGATCTAAGAGATTTAATAATCCTTGCGTCACAATTAATTCCGACTTCCAAAAGCCAACTCTGGCGCTGTAGGGAAAATCCACTGCTAAAACTCTCGCCTTCTGAGCGGTGATTTTTTTGAGGGGATAACTGCTAAAATCCCGATGGGTTTGCCAAGTTTTATAGGAGAGTTTTATCAAACAAAATATAGCAAAAACTAGCCAAATTATGGCACTAAAGTAACTAATTAAACTGGAGTTATAACCCAACATTTGGCCACTATAGCCCATACAAACCACCGATATAACTGTCATTAACAGCAGCAAAGGAGGAAAGAGAAAGAAAAATAGTGTTGTCTGCCAACGACGCTGATAGCTGGGCAGAAACCAACGTAAAGCAATGGCGATAGTTAATGCTAGTAATAACATTGAACCGTGCATTAGCGTTCTCCCCGTTGTTGACGCAGGGTGTCTAAACGAGACGCAATCGCTTTTAATTGTTCGACAGTAGCAGTATCGAGACTATCGGCAAAAGAAGCCACCACATCCGCATTACCAATAGCCAAAAAACGATGTAATTGTTCGTAGGCTTTAATTGCCTGTGCTTGTTCCTTAGAAACCATCGGTTTCCAGTAGAAAATTCGACCCTGTTTATAACAACTTAACCAGCCTTTATTAGTTAAACGACGCAGTACCGTAGTCACAGAAGTATAGGCCAGCTCTCGTTCTGGATCCGCTAAAATGCGCTCGTGGACATCCTTAACGCTAACGGGTTCCAATTCCCAGACAATATTGAGAATTTCCGCTTCCAGGGGGCCCAGGGATAACTGTTTTGGTTGATAGGTCGGCAATTGAGCCATAGTCACACAGAAATGAAGATTACTTTCCTGATCATAGCGGCGGATATCGATCGCCTGATAAAATAGCAATGATCCTTTATATTGTCTTTATGTCCACCGAAACTAATTTAACCACGACTACGGGCGCTGATGCCATCGATGTGGCGATCGCTAATGGCATTGATTTTGATGGTTCCCCAATTCCACCGGCAAAATTGGAACTTTATCACCGGGTAATGGGTTTGGAAGCAGGACGACAAAGAAGCGGGGTTTCTAACGCGGTAATGATTCGGTAGTAGTGGCGTAGCTCTCTTGCTTACCTGGTATGAATTGTGTCAAATATTTATTAATAAAAATAATTGGAACCCGCTCAGTCTTTAAACCTCTAGCTTGATCATGACTTTTCTAATAAATATCTTTTTCTGGCTCCTGTCTGGCTTACTCGCTTACTCAAATATCAGTCTAGCACCGAACAAAGTCCCCCCTTCACCTCTATTCCCCTGTCCTAATTGTGGTTCTCACCATACTATCAAGAATGGTTCTATTCATAATGGAAAACCCAAACGTCAAGGTAAAGAGTGTGGTCGTCAGTTTGTGATCAATCCCACTAATAAAACTGTCTCTGACGAAACCAAACAATTAATTGATCAACTCTTGCTCGAACGAATTTACTTGCGAGGAATTGCGAGAGTAACAGGGGTAAATTGGTCATGGTTACAAAACTATGTCAACAATAAACTGGCGGCTGTCCCCCGTCAAATAAAGGTTTCGGACAAACCAAAAGGTAAATTGGTTAGAGAATGTGATGAGATGTGGTCTTTGGTTTTTTCTAAGACGATAAAAATCTATATTTGGCGGTTAATTGATAGAAATACAAGGGAAATTATTGGCTGCTATGCGCGGAGATAGGAGTCGTAAATCAGCCAAAAAACTTTGGGGCCAGTTTACCCGGCGTTTACCGACAATGTGCGGTTGCTTACACAGACTTTTGGGAGTCATATAAGACAGTAATTCCCAGTAAACGTCATCGGGCAGTAGGTAAAGAAACTGGTCAAACTAATCCTATTGAAAGATTAAATAATACCTTTCGACAAAGGATTTCTCGGTTGGTGAGAGAGAGTCTATCTTTCTCTAAAAAAATGGAGAATCACGTTGGGGAGCCCTTTGGTATTTTATCCATGACTACAATGCACAGCAAAGCAAAGGATTAAGCCGCCATCACTACTACCGAATCACCACCCCTCGGCCAAACAAAAACAAGACCTGATTCGACAAATAGAAGCTTTAGAACGGTTTTGTTTAGCCAGAGGTTATATTATTGATGAAGTCATCGAAGAAATTGGAGGAGGATTAAATTATACTCGTCCTCAATTCTTACGACTAATGGCAATGATTGAAAATCAACAAATTGGGATTTTAGTGATTGCCTTTAAAGATAGATTATGCCGATTCGGGTTTGAATATTTTGGCTCTTCGTTACTCTTTATGCTAAATCAACATACAAGATGCCAAGACAACATACTTCTAACCCAAAAATTCCGAAAGTTTCTAAAGCCATAGGCTCTCCGTTTTATTAGTTTAAGTTTATTGTTGATTCCCTCGACCATCCCATTCGTTGTCCTTCGCTCGAAATAACTAATTATTTCTCCAAACCAGTTTCGGATTGTTTGACAACTCTTGGTAAAAACACTGGAGGATTTTGCCAACCATTCCGAGATGGATAGCAGTCCCTCTGTCGGATTCTTTGAGGTTTC
>NZ_JACJSW010000026.1:0-35913 GCF_014698375.1 Microcystis flos-aquae FACHB-1344
TCTTTAACTGAAAGAGTTTTTGAGTGTGAACAATGCCATGTAGTTTGCGGTCGAGACTTGAACGCTAGTCTAAATCTAGCTTCTTTGGCGGTGAGTTCCACCGTGTCAGCTTGTAGAGTAGATAGTGCCGACACTACTACAGTGAAGCAGGAAGTTAACGTCAAATTTGCTCATGAGTAGATTTGAGTAGGTTTAATAGAACGGAATATTAAGAAAAGAAAGACACTGGAGACGACAGGCTCTCAAAATCGATAAGATACAGGTATCTGCAACCACAGAGGTGGGACAAACCATGCTGTTAGATAGAGATTTGATGCTAGAAAAGCGGCTGCGGTATCAAGAATTACAAGAAAAACTAAAAGAGATTTGGCAGGGAGAAAACGTTCCCGAATCGGATGAATGGGATTATGATATCCTAGTTGTCCCTTCTTTTAGTATCGATCAGAGAGTCGGTCAAAAAGTAGCGGGTTTTTTACATTACGAAGAAAGATTATTATTTTCTCTGATTCGGTTGCGACACCCGAAAACTCGTTTAATCTATGTAACAGCGCAGCCACTGGCGCGGATGGTGATTGATTATTACCTGCAATTGTTGCCCGGGATTCCTTTTTCCCATGCTAATAATCGTCTGTTATTACTGACAACTCACGATAACTCTTTTCAACCTTTAACCCAAAAAATTCTGGAAAGACCGCGCTTAGTAGCAAGAATCCGGCAAGCGTTGCGTCGAGATCGTGCCTACATGGTTTGTTTTAATTCTACTAATTTAGAGCGAGAATTGTCTTTACAATTAGATATTCCTTTATTTGCCTGTAGTCCAGACTTATTGTATTGGGGTTCTAAAAGTGGCAGTCGCGAGATTTTTGGTCAAGGCAATATTCCCCATCCTGACGGTAGTTTACAGGTAAATACGGTCAAGGATTTGTTATACGAAGCCGCTAGTTTGTGGTCTCGTCAACCGCAACTAAAACGCATGGTAGTTAAATTAAATGAGGGGTTATCGGGAGAAGGAAATGCAGTTTTAGATTTACGTCCTTTAGGGGGAATTGTTGATAGTAACAGTCTAGATTTAAGCGAGAGAATCAATCTCTTGGCCAAACAATTAGAGAAGATGAGTTTTCAAGCAAGGGATGAAAATTGGGACAGTTTTTCTGGCAGAATTGCTGAATTAGGGGCAATTGTCGAAGCTTTTATTGAAGGAGAAGAAAAGCGATCGCCGAGTGTGCAAGGTTATATTACACCCACGGGAGAAGTGAAGATTCTTTCCACTCACGATCAAATTTTAGGCGGTCCCGATGGTCAAATTTATCTAGGTTGTCATTTTCCTGCCGATGAAAATTATCGCCTACAATTACAGGAATTAGGTCTAAAAATAGGGGAAATTCTGGCAGCCAAGGGGGCAATTGAACGCTATGGAGTTGATTTCGTCGCTGTGAAAAATCCAGAAACTTTAGTCTGGGATTTACAGGCGATCGAAATTAATCTGCGAAAAGGAGGAACCACCCATCCTTTTATGACTTTGAAGCTTTTAACTAATGGTGAATATGATCGAAAAACCGGATCATTTTTCAGTCAACCTCACCAGGAAAAATACTATATTGCCTCCGATAATCTCCACAAACCCCAATACAAAGGTTTACTTCCCGATGATTTAATGGATATTATTGCTAAACATCACTTGCATTTTGATAGTAGCAGTAAAACAGGAACAGTTTTTCATCTCATGGGTGCGCTGTCGGAATTTGGTAAATTAGGGTTAACTTGTATCGGCAATTCTAGTGAGGAAGCTGCGGCAATTTATCAGCGTGTGGAACAGGTGTTAGATTGGGAAACAGAGCATAGTTCCATAAATTTAGGTTATTATTCTGGATTACCGATCACTTGGATATAACTAGACTGATTTACTGGGTATAATTTTTTGTTTCAGAGATTTAATCATCCAAGCAGGCAGTTCTAAAAATTGATAGATAGCTAGATTCCAAAGATAGCCATACTGAGGGAATTTTCTTAATAACATAACTTCCGATAAAAAGTAAAATCGCCAAGTTCTTTGGTATTCAGGAGGATTATCTTCAATTCGTATTTGTTCGGGATAATTCGGCAGCCAGTGACCGATTACTCGCTCTTTTTCAAAATATTTAGCCTGAATATATAAACCTAGTAATCTATCTAAACACCAAAAAGGAATATATTTAATCGGACCAAATAAGTTCATGAGATTAGTAATTTCTATCGTCGCTACTTGCACAGGTTCACTTTTCCAAACTTTTTTATCAAAATTTTCTAAATGGGAACCATTTTGATCGCGACGTTGATTGAGAAAAACTTGGGGATTAAAAGGATTATCTAAAGGAGCGATCGGTAATTCTAATAAATAATTATTCTCTTTAAATAAGTTGCTATTATTTTCTCTCCTGCTACAGATAGCTAAACTTTTTACATCGGGAATTGTTGGCCAAGGACTCTCTAATTTTTCTCGTTCACCGTAGGGAAATCCACATCTGGCTAATCTTAATACCCAACTATTGGGGAAGCGTTCAAAATAGTCTTTGACTAAGGTGACGATCTCAGGGTGTAAATATTCATCGCAATTGATTGTGAGAATATAAGTACCTCTGGCATTTAAAAATCCTGTACTTCTTTGAAGGGAGCATCTCACTTACGCAATGAGTAATTATACTTAGCCTAAAAGCCACTCTTAATCGTGTCTTGGAACGAAATAGAGGCTTTTAAAGACTGCGTACATGGAGAATTAAAACAAGAATTACCCTCGAAAAGCCTATTTTTCCACTAAGTATTTATGCTCATGGCAAAGGTGAGATGCTCCCTTCTTTGAATAATTTCACCTCGTAAAGCACAGACAATCTGTTTCATGCGTGGATCATTGACTGGGGAAGGTTTGACCCCAGGAGGATGAACTAAAATAAATTCTATATCTCCCTTGACTTTCAATAATTCTCCTAGCCAATGTTCGCTAAATCCCTCGCGCATCGGGATAACGATCGATAGAAAAGTATTAGACATAAATTAACTCTTTAGATTTGCCTGTGATTTATCAAAGTTGTCTTGACTGCGATGCACTTAACTGGTTTAAATAGCTTCTAAATATTTGCTATCGAGCAGAAATGAGCCTCGATCGAATTTTACACCCCAATAACCCCCCGGCCGGCGATCGATAACCGTGCCGATATCGTCGATATTGAGCAGCTCCGGCGGCCGTAACATAGGCATAGGATCGGCGGTTTTCAGGTAAGGGGGAATGGCAATCAGACGGACTTTTCCCCCGACGCTAATTTCACTCATGGTACTGACTAGATGCGATCGTGATATCGTATCTCAACTTAGCATATTTCAAATCATTCTCAAGATAGATTCCCTAGGGAATAGGTATTCTGTAAGCTGTTGCCATCCGCCTTTGGCGTTGGGTTGGGCTGTTGCCTGACCTAGCTGGGAGGGGATAATCGCAATACGAAATCTGCTGGAGCAATAATCATGAAAATCACTCATAAACTTTTGTTTTCTTCCTGGCTCTTACTGGGTGTCACGGTAGCCCCATCCCAGGTATTGGCAGGACCATTTGTTCCTCAAGGACCGTTTGTCCAACCTGCACCTGGACCGCATATTCCATGGCCAAAAAATGTTCCGGGCAAAGAATACAGCGATCGCTTTGACAAAGACACTCAAGAACCGCCAGTTCTAGATCCAGAACAGAATATTTACTGGGATGGCAATGGTGGTCGGCAAGATGCCTTCGACTATAGTGGCTCTCGCTCAGGTGATACCGATCCAGCTAGAGAAGTAGATGCCTTAGCTAATCATCAAGATGCCCTATTCTGGGATGTCATCGCTAATCAAGCCGCCCTACTATTCTCGACTGGTTCGACGACGCTATTACTCCCCGGTGATTCCCGTGCTACTGTTTATAACGCAAGTCCTGCTTATAACCAGCTTGGAATACATGAAAAAAGTGTTCTTTCTGAATCGATTGGCGGGGGGATTGGCTTTTGGGCAAAGCCTCCAGAAATTGATCAAGCGGGAGTTAACGATCTCGATGGTTTGGAGGTTTGGGGTGGCCTAGCAGATCCGACTCCTGATGATGCTGATGTGTACTCTTTGCTGGGAGATCCCCTCATTAACGGTACGAGAACGTCATTATGGTACTACAACGGTGGTGTAAGTAACCCTTATCTTGATGCTGCTCAGATTGCGGCGGCGATTAACCGCCCTGACATAGCTAACTTAGCGAATATTATCGATTTGGATGGTTTAATGGTCTGGGATGGCGGTAACATTGGCCAATGGGATAACAGCGATGCCATTCTGTTCAGTGTTATGCCCATCGACGCTAATCTTGATGGAATCATCACACCCAATATTAATGGGGGCGATATCGATGGCGGGGAAATTTGGCATTGGCAATTTGGTCAAGCTGCCCAATTCCTCAATCACGGTGGGCATCTCTGGGATACAGCTTTCAATGTCAGACAGGCTACCGGGGCAGTGAATGAAAATATAGATGCTTTAGAAGCTGTCGCTAGTTCACATAACGGACCACGAATTCCCGAACCCTCTACAGTCATCAGCTTATTAACCCTTGGCACTCTCGGCGCAGCTTCAACCCTGAAACGCAAACTAAAATCCTCTAAATTCGACGAAAACTAAACCACAAAAGTAGGCTAAATTGCTTACCAAAGTAGAATTAATGCTCCTTCATTCAGTCAGTTGAGGGGGTATTTTTTGTCCATGTTTCTATTCATTAATTTTTATTAATTAATCGATCACAAGTATTTTTTTGTGATACAATGGGGGCGGTTCATACAAATATCGTAAATTTTAATGACTATTGTGATTCCCAACGAAATTATACAAGCAACAGGAAAAAACGAGCAACTGTTGCAACTAGAACTGGCAATCATTATGTTTAGAGATTATCATATCAGTAGCGCAAAAGCGGCTGATTTTGCCAACTTATCTTTAATTGAATTTCGTCAAGAAGTCGCCAAGAGGAATATTTGTGTAAATTATGATAGTGTAGATTGGCAACAAGAATTACAAACCTTAAAAACCTTAGGTGATCTGTAATTGTTGTTAGTAACACCTCTCCGATTACCAGTTTAGCTGCTATCGGCTATCTTAACTTGCTCCATGATATCTATGGAACAATTATTATTCCAGTGGCTGTTTATGAAGAAATGACAGGATTAGGTTATTCAGTTCCTGGCACTATTGAAGTTCAAACCCTATCCTGGATAGAAAAGCGAGAGTTAGAGAATCGGTTATTATTAGAAGAATTACAAAAGGAATTACACCGAGGAGAATCAGAAACGATAGCTTTAGCGATTTCTTCAAATGCTGATAGAGTAATTATAGACGAGAACCCTGGCAGAAAGAAAGCAATTAGTTTAGGATTGAATGTTATTGGAATTTTAGGTATTTTATTAATTGCCAAAAGAAGAAGATTAATTCCTACTATTCAGCCGTTAATGGATGATTTGATTTTTAAAGCAGGTTTCCGTGTTAATCAAATATTGTATTTAGACATATTAAAAACAGCGCAAGAAATTGATGAAAACCAATAACTAAAGCCTTCAAAATTTTCTTATTTAATTGTTGCTAACTAATTGACAACAAGAGCGTTTTTTGTGGTAGAATAGTCGGTCTAGTGTAAATATAGTAAAAGTTGAAATGTCTATCACCCATATTAATAATCTTCAAGACCAGATTTTGCAGAGTATTAAGACTTTACCGCTAGAAAAACAGCAAAAAGTCCTTGAATTCGCCCAATCCTTACAAAGAAATTCACGTTTTCAGAAATGGGATCATATTTCAGATGCGGAAGCACAATCGTTACAAAATGAATTTGCTCAAGAGGATATTAGCTTTTCAGAAAGTATTTTACCCGATTATTTATCTCACCTTGAACAAGAGGATAAGCAATAAATGCGAGGGGATATTTATCTAGCTGATTTGAATCCGAGTCGTGGTTCAGAACAAGCTGGTATTCGACCTGTTATTATTGTCCCACTGTTGTTGTAATTCCATTAACCAGTAATTTACGTCGCGCACAAATCCCCGTAACAATGGTTATTCCCGCAGGACAGGGAGGCTTAAATCAGGAATCAGTAGCCTTATGTTATCAAATTGTTGTTAAGTAGGTAGGCGTTAAAAATTATCAGATCCCCCCCTTATTAAGGGGGGATTAAAGGGGGGACTAAGGGGGGATCGGCACCCCCCTTATCAAGGGGGGCAGGGGGGATCGAACCTAAAATATATTTTTAATTTAATTATAACCAGCTACTTATTGATAGACAACGACTTCAGCGACAGTTGGGGACACTTTCTTCTAGTTATTTACAGCAATTGTAAGAAGCGATGCGATATACATTAAAAAACCAAAATCTGAATTCCTAGTTGGGGAGAAAAATGTAAGGATTTATTAAATTGTAACTTTTGATACAGTTGTGGGGGGGGGAATGTGTATAATCCCGTTGTCTCCCTTTGGCGTTGGGTTGGGGTGTTGCCTAACCTAGCGGCGAGGGGATAACCGCACTATTGAGAAGAAAAAAAATGAAAAACAGCATCTCAGCCGCGATTCTTGGAGCGGCTGTAACCACTGCACTCATCGGACTATCTACAAGTCCTGCTCAGGCCGCTCAACTTAGCTTCAAGTTCGACTTTTTAACTTCGGACGGTGATTTATTTAAACTGAATCTGACTACGGAGGACACGCTTACAACAAAAAACGCCCCTTCTTACTCTAACCCAGGGTGGGACGCCTTGACAGTACCAAACCCGGTTCCAGCCTATACCTTTACAGGCTATAAAATCCTTGACGTGACGGGAACGGAGACTGACCCAGGCGGCATCACTAACCCTATTACTGCAATACTTCCCGTAGGCTCTGGCGTTTTTAATAAACCTTTCATACCTCTCCCTCCACCTGAAGGGGATGGTGTAACCCCAGTCCCAGACAGGATCGGTCACTCACCTTCGGACAACCTTTACAATCCCAATGGTGGCTTTGCTCCAGGAGTGCTTCCAGCAGGGAATACAGCAGGTAAATTTTCCTTTGGGGGCTTAGTTTTCCATGTAGGGGGTACTGAAAATAAAGATTATCAAGTATTCACCCGGCCGGATTTTGGTAGCGACTGGAGGCGGCCGGGGCCAGGCTATGACTATGGCGGTTGCCCCGGTAGCTGCGTTGGGGCTATACCTGTTCCTGAACCCTCCTCAACTGCTGGACTTTTAGCTATTGGCTCCTTTGGTGCATTAGGTGCAGCTTCAACCCTGAAGCGCAAACTAAAATCATCCAAAACATCAGAAAACGAAACCACAAAAGTAGGCTAAATTGCTTACAAAATACGATAAATGCCCCTTCATTCAGTCAGTTGAGGGGGTTTATTGTATAATAGGGACATAATTAAATCAAGAGGATTTTGGTTATGCAACAGGTGACGATTGAGCTACCCACCACCATAATTAATGCTCTAGCCGCCTACAATCAAGAGCATAAGGTATCTTCTTCTGATACAGTACAAACGGCTATAGAATCATTTTTAATAGCGAAAGGCTATTTATCCAAACCGAAAAAATCTTTTCACTTATCTCCCGCACCCAAAGGAAGTGGCTATACTGACACATCCATCAATCATGACGCTGTTTTAGCCGAATTTACAGCTTGCTTCTATATAGATTAGGATTTGAACAAGCCACTCATTTCACACAAAATTGCTTAGAATCTGCTAATCTGATCAATCCGACAGAAGATCAGTATTTCGCAGCCATAGCAAAAGCTAAACAATTTCCTGATCAAACTATTACTATTGTTGATGCTTTGACTGCTATCATCTCAATCGAATTAGATCTACCTGTTTGGAGCTATGATTATCATTTTGATATAATGCGGGTGAAAGTATGGAGATAACCCTAAAGTGCCAACTAAAACCCTCCAAACCCTCAGAAAAGGAAACCACAAAAGTCTCCTAAAAACCATTAATAAAAAACTTGCGATCGCCCCTTCATTCAGTCAGTTGAGGGGGTTTTGTTTTTTTATATATCTTCCTCTTACACATTAGTCGCTCGAAAATGATAAGATAGATATAATAAACCAGATTGAGTCTGAGGAAAAATCAAAAATGCAATTTATTCAGACTAAAGCCAAAATCAAAGATGGACAATTAATTATCGAGCAACCCCATCAAGATTTGCCAACAGACACAGAGATTGAAGTTGTTATTATTGTTCCCGATCAAAATGAACAAGTAGAATTTGAACAAGCTCGTACTAAGATGCAAGCTGCATTTAAAGAAGCAGGTATCGACACTGATGAACAGATTTTAGAGCTTATTCGTAAAGTGAAGCAAGAACTATTTCAGGAGCGGTATGAATGAGGAGAATTTTTTTAGATACAAATATTTATATTATTGGTCAATTAAAACCCCTCTCACCACAAGAGCGAATTCTTACATGGTTAGGATATTATACCCCCAATAATCAATCTTCAATCAAAGTTATTATTTCCCAGGAACTCATTAACCAAATTTTACGAGTTGGCAAAAGCAGCCAAAATAGTAGATCAAATCTGGCAGAATCTTAATTGCTTATTTATACCAGAAACGATTGCAATGAAAGCAGAAGCAAGTCAGATAATTGCAGAAAAATTAGTGCCTTCTGAAGATGTTTTTATCTATCTAACTGCCAAATATGGTGCGGCAGAAATCTTTTTGTCTGAAAATCGAGAATTAATCAAAATTATTGCTGATTTTGATTGTTTAACATCAGAGAAATTTCTTGATAAATATCTGCGACAAATGCCCCCTTAATTCAGTCAATTGAGGGGGTATTTTTGGCCTAACTCTCTCAATTCCCATGATTTCAAGGAGTATGGTTTATCCTTTCATCCGATATCTGCTACAATACAGATACAGGAAATAAAATTTTGATCAGTAGGGTAGAAGTCTTTTCCGTTATCTTAGAAGGTAAGCATCATGAAAAATTTAGAAGAAATTAAAGCGATTTTGGGTCAAGTTAAGTCCTTAGTAAAAGAAAAGTATCATGTCAGTGAATTAGGCATTTTTGGAGATTATGTAAAAGGAGAAGTGCAGGAAAATAGTCAGGTTAATATTCTGATAGATTATACAGAACCGCCTAGTTTACTAGATTTAGTAGATCTGGAATATTATTTAAGTGATTTACTTAAGGTAAAAGCGGATGTTATCAGTAAAAATGGCTTAAAAGGAAGAAGGAGAGAAAGAATTTTATCCGAGGTTATTTATGTATGACGCAACGGGAATTTAGAGATTTCTTGCAAGACATTCTAGAGGCAATTTGTCAACTAGAAAAGATGACTCAGGATCTAAGCTTTGCAGAATTTCCAACTAAGATAGAAATATTTCTTTCGGCAGTAAAATTAATTGAAATAATCGGGGAAGCAGTCAAAAATATTCCTGATGAAGTGAGAGTTAATTATCCCAATATTCCTTGGAAAAACATCGCAGGTATGCGGGATAAATTAGTTCATGACATGAATATTGGGCAATTGATGAAAAAGTCGTCTGGAAAGTGATTCAAAACAATCTCCCCCAGCTAAAGAGAATCATTATCAGTATCATTGAGAAATTACAATAAATTTTCCTTCCTCCTTTAAAAACCCACCTCCCCACTTCCCACTTCCCGATTCATAATTATTCCCACTTGCAAGAGTGCCTTTTTGAACCTTTCCCTAAAAAGGTCTTAATTTTAGGGAAATACAGTTAAAGGAATCCATTCGTAGGTGTTGACAATGCCTTGAAAATAATCATTAATAGTTTCTCTGGAATAGGGAACAACACCCTCTTCACCAAACCAACGTTCATAAATTGTCACCGCTTGTTGTTGGTCACTAACGATCCCTTCCATGAATTTTAATAGGGTATAATTCACTGTATCGCGCCATTTAGAATCATTTTCGGGTAAAGTACAGGCATAGGATTCGTAGGCGTAGGGATAGGAGGGAACTATGGCTAAATTATTGGGATTTTTAGCGCTTTTCCTTAAACCTTCCAGGGTAATGCCATCACTGGCAAAACCATCAATTTCTCCCGCTTCTAGTTTTTGTAAACCCTCGCCACGATTTTTAACTTTGACCAAAATAGCGGCGGGTTGTTGGGTTTTAATTACTGCTTCATTAGTAGTATTGGCAATTACTCCAATGCGTCTGCCTGCCAAGCTACCGATGTCATCGAGATTACTACCTTTGCGGGTTAACAATTGAGTGCCACTGGCAAAATAACTAACGGAAAAATCCACTTCATTTTCTCTTTTCCAAGTAAAAGTAGTGGAGCCACATTCGATATCGATAACCCCTGTTTTCAACTTTTCAAAACGATTTTGGGGAGTAATCTCAACAATTTTTAACTTAATTGGTTTTCCTAACTTCCGTTCGGTTTCCTTGCGAATTAACTCTAACATATCAAGGCTGTAACCCACCCACTTGCCCTGGGAGTTGACAAAACCAAAGGGAATAGCATCTTTACGAGCGCCGGCAGTAATTACCCCAGTTTTTTGAATGCGATCGAAGATTGCTCCGGCAAGGCTAGAATGGTTACTGGTGAGGGTTAAAGCTACTGTCATCGTCATGACGGCAAGTGTACGCTTCATTTTTTTTCCTAATCTGAAAGTGGCTCAAGTCTGGGACTGTTTCAGGAGACTGAGAGTTTCCCAGAGGAAGATTTTTCAGAGGAGATTGCTGGGGACAAAAAAAGAGGAGAGATGTTACTCTCTCCCCCTTTTAGTTTTTTCGACAACATTTTAAATTGTTTTTTCAGTTGTCGCTGTCGGGCCGAACCACCCTTGCCTTTGTCGTTACGTCCCTGACGGCGGGGGGACTCCCATCGCTTAAGTCGCATAGTTTTTAATTCCAATTTGGTTAGTTATCTGTATTATAACAGGGTTAGCGTCAGTTTGGGTTAAGGAATGCCCGATTCTAGTTGACCAACCTTGTCCACCTAATTAGTATTTTCCTATGCTTAGTCAGCAACTTTGGCACAGCCATCAAGATCTAGTACAAGCTTGTCTAGAACACCCTTTTGTGCGAGGTATCGCCACAGGAGAGCTTAAACGGGACTGTTTCGCTTTCTATGTCGGTCAGGATGCTTTTTTTCTGGAATCTTTCGCCCGTGCTTACAGTATCGCCGCTGCTAAAGCTCCTGATTGGCAGGGATTTACTAGCTTTCATCGGTTAGCGGCAGGGGTATTAAAGGAATTAGAATTACACGAAAATTATGCTCTACAGTGGGGAGTTGACCTGAGAAAGGTTCAGCCCGCTAACGCCACCCGTCGCTATACGGATTTTCTTCTCGCTACCGCTTGGATGGGTGATATCGGTGCGATTGCCGTGGCGATGAGTCCCTGTATGCGTCTTTATGCTTATCTGGGTCAACAATTAGCCTTAGAGCCGATTTCTGAGAATCCCTATCAAGCTTGGATTGATAGTTATAGTGGGGATGAATTCGCCGCTTTAGCAAGCCAGTTAGAGGAATTGGCGGATAAATACGCTCTGATGACGGAAAATATCTTTTTATCCTATCGTTATGCCCTTAGTTGTGAACAGGACTTCTTTAGTGCCGCCTACAGCCGGGGCAAATCTTAAAATTTTCCCGTCACAATGTTAAGAAATATAAATAACGCTAAGATTAAGGTAAGCAAAATCGTCATTATAAGAATAATGTTCCCTTCGCAACCCACCGAAAACGAACTCCTGAAAACTATCTTAGAACCTCTACTAGAGGATTTCACCTATTGGTTTTCCCGTTCCCGTCTCCTCCTCGAATCCGAGAGATTATCCTTTCTCAGCCTCGAGGAACAAGACGATTTATTGGCAAGAGTCAAAAACGCCCAACAGGAGGTGGCCACGGCTCATTTACTCTTTAAAACCACAGGTGGTCAGGTGGGTATCGAGGCCAAGATGTTGTTGCCTTGGCATCAGTTGGTGGCAGAGTGTTGGGGTGTCAGCAGTCGTCGTCGTCGATTACAGGGTTGGGGAGAATATCAATCTCCTCAAACTGACGCTTAACCTGAAACTTTTTGGTAAGCTAGAGAGTTAAGCGAATTTTTAGCATAAAGTTTTGGCAATTAGGAATATTCACACATAATTCATGGGAGACTTGGTCAATGCTACATCTGCTCTATATCCTCGCCTTCACGGTTATCGCTTTTTTGACCATTAATAATTTAATTCGTAGTCTGATTACTGTCAGCATGGATTCCCAGAAACGTCCTGCTAAATCGGGTAATTCCTATAATCCCTACGGTTATCCCATGACTTCCCATCCGGAACTTTTGGACGAGGCCGGACAGCTGATTAATGAACCTCTGTTAGTGATTCGTTCTGTCACTGTCGAAGATGCTCGTCAGCAGTTAGATGCCATTTATAATTCTTCTCCCAGTGCTACCAAAGAGCAAGATGAAGAAATCTAGTTGGTTCTAGAATGGCGGTCCTTGAAAACAGATATATTTATCTACACGGTTTTGCTTCTAGCCCCCAATCAACAAAAGCGCAATTTTTGAGACATTGTTGGCAAAATAGGGGTTTAGCAATGGAAATTCCCGATCTTAACGGTGATGACTTTTCTAGCTTAACTCTCACTCGTCAGATTGTCCAAATCGGCCCATTGATTCAACAATCTCAGCTTCCTGTTACTCTGATTGGTTCCAGTTTTGGCGGTTTAACGGCAGCTTGGCTGGCAGAAACTTATTCTCAGGTGCAAAGGCTCGTTTTATTAGCTCCCGCTTTTAATTTCGGGCCGGTTTGGTTGGGACAATTGGGAGCAGAAACCCTAGCCAATTGGCAAAAATCTGGGAGTTTATCGGTGTATCACCACGGTTATCGTCGTTATCTGCCGATTTATTACAAGTTTATTGAGGATTTAGCTAATTATCCCCAAGAAAAGTTAATCAGGCAGCTCCCCACCCTGATTATTCATGGTCGTGCCGATGAGGTGATTCCCCTAGAAAATAGTCGCCATTATTGCATAAATCGTCCTTGGGTAAAATTAATCGAATTAGATAGTGATCATGCCCTTACCGATGTGATGACGAGAATCTGGGCTGAAATGCAGTTATTTCTCAATTTTTGACGAAAAAAGACCCCCCCTTCCATAGAAAAAAGAGGGGTTTACTTGGTACACTTGTATTAAATTTTCTCCTGATTTCTTCCCACTACCAAAGTCCGCGGATAGGAGATACACTAGGCTCGGGAGCGGGTTGAGGAGCAACTTCAGTAAAGGTTCTGGTTTCCGGGGGTAAAGCGGGAAGTCCCCAAGCGGGTTCTTTTTGGTTAAGTTCTCTTAAAAGTTGTGAGCGATTGCTGCTGGTAGCGGTTTCCGATTTTAGTTTCAAGCGGGAAACCCAATAGGGACGAGCTTTACCCACATAAATTAACTTGCCATCTACCACTTGCAATAGTACATCGTCACCACCGGTGGCATCCCCAACAATACGAGCGGTGGTTCCGTCAGCAAAGTCGCCACTGAAAATTTCTTTGCCATCCACTGTCACAGGTCTGATCAATTGGATGGACAGAATTCCACCCACGGTTCCCCGGACGCGACCTAGTATATAGTCACCGGGGTTGAGTTGCGGTTCACCTCTGTAGGTGTTATGGCCGCGCAGTTGACTGATCAGGATTTCGTTATTTTCCGGTCCTGCTTGTGCGGGTACAGCACCAACGGTGGTTAGGGCAACTAAACCGGCAAAACCAGCCACAAGGGAAATTTTGTTAAACACAATTACCTCAAGCAAAAAGTTAGTAAATTACCTAGAGACGTTCTAGATTATAACTTAGTTCCCAATTTTGTCTATATTGCGAAATATTTGTTTAATAATTTCTCGATCGAGCGGTTGGAGGTTGGGGTTTTAGGGTGTTAGGGTTTTAGGGTTTTAGTTGAAATTCCCCCATTCTCCCACTCCCCACCTCCCCACCTCCCCACCTCCCCACTTCCCCTGAAAACTGGATTAAGCTAGGCTCTAAGACCGCTCGACATTGCTGAATAATTGAGGATCGAGGGTGGGTAGTTCGATATCTTTTTCTGCTGGGGAAGAGGCCAACTGGAAGCGGTTTAAGGTTTGTTGAACGCGATCAAAAATGGTGATTTTTTGCTCGCTATTGTTTTGGGGTTCGGGAATAGGTTCCACTTCTAGCGGAGGCTGAATACCGGGGGCAGGTTCGTTAATCTCCTTTGTCTCTGGTATGGTGGTTAAGGGAGATTCGATCGCTTCAGGGGTTTCCTCGACCTTTTCGATTGTTTCTGTCTCTACTGGTTTTTCTTCCACGATTGGGCTTTCTGGCTCAATAACGGGTTTTTCTTCTACGATTGGGCTTTCTGGCTCAATAACGGGTTTTTCCTGCTCAATAACAGGGTTTTCCTCAACTACGGGGCTTTCCTCAACTACAGGGCTTTCTGGCTCAATAACGGGTGTTTCTTCCTCAATAACAGGGTTTTCCTCAACTATGGGAGTTTTTTCCTCCTCAATAACAGGGGTTTCTGGCTCAATAACGGGGGTTTCTTCCTCTAGACTGGGAATAGTTTGATAGTTGGGATCAACGATGCTACGGGCAATTATAGGGGATAAATCGCCGCGGACTAATTGACTGAGGCCGTCTTGGTAAGAGGGATCAAAACTAATCACGCGCACGCTGGTATTAAACTCGTTTTCGATTTTATTTCCCTTACCATCGATGAATTCTAGTTGTACCCAGTTATTGCCCTTGGCAAAACCCTTGAGATAGATCGGTTCCCAAGTATCAAGCAGAAAACTTTCACCGTTGACAGTGACACGAATGCGCCAATTTTGAAGACTATTATCCTCGTTGGCAGTATTGGGCAGACGTAGAGGAGCATTACTCAGATAAAAATCGAGCAGGATCGGTTCTGCACCGTAGATTCCTTGCGGACTACTGTAGGTTAATAGGGGTAAGTTGTTATCAGGGGCATTTTTGCCTGTTTTTGTCAGAATATGAAAGGTTGTTTCAGCGAAGGCCCCATCATTTTTAAAACTTTCCTGCCAAGGCCGCAGGGCCAAGACGCGGAGGGTGTGAGTACCGGGGGCAAGATTTTCTAGGATAATCGGTTGCTTGAGGTCGTAGATAGCCGCTGCTGGTTCATTATCGACAATTAGGCTCAAGTGGGGTCCTAATTTCAGGGTATCGTCTTGGAAAATTGGCAGATCTGACACTTGTAGTTTAACTATCACCTGAGGGTCATCGAAAACTTGTTCGGGCAGAGGACTGAGAATCGTTACTTGGGGAGCGTAACGCTCTAAACTGGGGCGCAGTTCCTGAATTAGGGCCGGGGGGGCAACCTCAGAAATGCGGCCTTGCACGACGGGAAGATGAAGGGTTTCGGAAGTGGGGAGATTGGTAGCCGTCAGGCGATCGCCACAGGCGGTTAACAGGGTGGTCAGTAAACCGATCACAAGACACATATGAAGGGTTTTGACTGGGATTAATTTATGTAGTAGGGATAGCACGTTCCTCCTAGAGCCAAGGCCAAAATCTATAGAAACCATTGATTTTTGCTAGAGTCATTGAATGCTCCGGTGTCAGCAAAAGCGCGAGAAGATCAGGTTATGGCCTCAATTTTACAGAATTGTTTGATTGTTTTTTGAGAATCTATCTATTGAATTTTCTATATGGTCTGGTGAGGGAGAAAAAGGGGAAATCGGCTTCTGGGGCGACAATTGATCAACTTTTGTAAAGAAAAATCACCGGTCTGACCCTGACTGAGACCGTCCATAGCAGAAAATGTCTCTCCTATCAAGGATTGAGAGAATTTTAATTATTGTTAAGCATAATGAACAGACAAGAGAACAAAGACTTATCATCTACTATTGATGCTTTCGACTGGAATCTCACCCAAGAGGAAAGTCAAGCGACATTAACAAAAGGTGGGTCAGATTTCAACTTGCCTTTTTTAGGTTAAAAAATCTATCCTCAAATAAAACGCTAAGTCTATTGTCGAGAGAGGAGAATCCTCATGGCACTCCCCCCCAAAGCGGTAGCTAAAGTGATTGTAGATAAAGACCCAGTACCTACTTCCTTTGAGAAGTGGGGTCAACCGGGGCATTTTGATCGCACTTTAGCCAAAGGACCCAAAACCACTACCTGGATTTGGAACCTACACGCCAACGTCCACGATTTTGATAGTCAAACCAGCGATCTCGAAGATATTTCTCGGAAAATCTTCAGCGCCCACTTCGGACATCTCGCCGTTGTCTTCGTTTGGCTGAGTGGAATGTACTTCCACGGCGCGAAATTTTCTAACTATGAAGCTTGGTTAACCAACCCGCTCGCCATCAAACCCAGCGCCCAAGTGGTCTGGCCGATCGTCGGTCAAGGCATCCTCAACGGCGATGTGGGCGGCGGTTTCCACGGGATTCAGATCACCTCTGGTCTGTTCTACCTCTGGCGCGCCTCCGGGTTCACCAACAGCTATCAGCTATACTGCACCGCTATCGGTGGTTTAGTTATGGCGGGCCTGATGCTGTTTGCCGGTTGGTTCCATTACCACAAAAGCGCACCGAAACTGGAATGGTTCCAAAACGTGGAATCGATGATGAACCACCACTTGGCGGGTTTACTCGGCTTAGGTTCCCTAGGTTGGGCTGGTCATCAGATTCACGTTTCTTTACCGGTGAACAAACTCCTCGATGCGGGAGTCGCTCCCCAAGACATCCCCTTGCCCCACGAGTTCATTCTCGAACCGAGCAAGATGGCGGATTTATATCCCAGTTTCGCCCAGGGTTTGACCCCCTTCTTTACCCTTAACTGGGGTGCTTACTCGGATTTCCTCACCTTCAAAGGTGGCTTGAACCCCGTGACTGGTGGTCTCTGGCTTTCCGATACCGCTCACCATCACTTGGCGATCGCTGTATTATTCATCATTGCCGGTCATATGTACCGTACCAACTGGGGTATCGGTCACAGCATGAAGGAAATCCTCGAAAACCACAAAGGTCCCTTCACCGGTCAAGGTCACAAAGGACTGTACGAAATCCTGACCACCTCTTGGCACGCCCAGTTAGCGATTAACCTGGCTCTCTTAGGTTCGCTAACCATCATCGTGGCCCACCATATGTACGCCATGCCGCCCTATCCCTATCAGGCGACTGACTACGCCACCCAACTATCCTTGTTCACTCACCACACTTGGATCGGTGGCTTCTTAATCGTCGGTGCGGGAGCGCACGGAGCGATCTTCATGGTACGGGACTACGATCCGGCCAAAAACGTCGATAACCTGCTCGATCGGGTGATCCGTCATCGCGACGCAATTATCTCCCACCTGAACTGGGTATGTATTTTCCTCGGCTTCCATAGCTTCGGTTTATACATTCACAACGACACCATGCGGGCTTTTGGTCGTCCCCAAGATATGTTCTCGGATACGGGAATTCAACTACAACCCATCTTTGCCCAATGGGTACAAAGTCTCCACACCCTAGCCCCCGGCAACACCGCTCCTAACGCTCTAACTACCGCTAGTTATGCTTTCGGTGGCGACGTAGTAGCAGTGGGTGGCAAAGTGGCCATGATGCCGATCACCCTCGGTACTGCCGATTTCCTCGTGCATCACATCCACGCCTTCACCATCCATGTCACCGTGTTGATTCTCCTCAAAGGGGTTCTCTACGCTCGCGGTTCCCGTCTGATTCCCGATAAAGCGAATCTCGGTTTCCGTTTCCCCTGCGATGGTCCCGGTCGCGGCGGTACCTGCCAAGTTTCCGGTTGGGATCACGTCTTCCTCGGCCTGTTCTGGATGTATAACTCCCTCTCGGTCGTAATCTTCCACTTTAGCTGGAAAATGCAGTCCGATGTCTGGGGAACCGTCGCCCCCGATGGCACTGTCACCCACGTTACCCTCGGTAACTTCGCCCAAAGTGCCATCACCATCAACGGTTGGTTACGGGATTTCCTCTGGGCGCAAGCGGCGCAAGTCATTAATTCCTATGGCTCCGCCCTGTCTGCCTACGGAATCATGTTCCTAGCCGGTCACTTCGTCTTCGCGTTTAGCTTGATGTTCCTGTTCAGTGGTCGCGGCTACTGGCAAGAATTAATCGAGTCGATCGTCTGGGCGCACAACAAGTTAAGAGTTGCCCCCGCTATCCAACCTCGCGCCCTGAGCATCATTCAAGGTCGTGCCGTTGGTGTGGCTCACTACCTCTTAGGCGGTATTGTCACCACTTGGGCATTCTTCTTGGCCAGAAGTCTCTCGATTGGCTAAACTTGCCTATAAGGGCTTGCCAGTCCCCCGGGGATTGGCAGGCCTAGGCTGAACCAGCGTCGATTGACCGATACCACTGTAAGCGTTTCCTATTACAGTGGGTGAATTGAAAAAAGGAAATAACCAGCACTCGTGTAAGAGCCTCAGTTATTTAGAGAGGAGAATTTCCTAAACAGCTATGGCAACTAAATTCCCTAAATTTAGCCAAGATCTAGCCCAAGATCCGACCACCCGTCGGATTTGGTACGGGATCGCCACAGCCCACGATTTTGAAAGTCATGATGGCATGACGGAAGAGAATCTCTACCAAAAGATTTTCGCGTCGCACTTCGGCCACATTGCAATCATTTTCCTGTGGACTTCCGGTACCATATTCCACGTCGCTTGGCAAGGTAACTTCGAGCAGTGGATCAAAGATCCCTTAAACATCCGTCCCATCGCCCACGCGATTTGGGATCCCCAGTTCGGTAAAGGCGCTGTAGATGCCTTCACCCAAGCTGGCGCTTCTAACCCGGTTAACATCGCCTATTCCGGGGTTTACCACTGGTTCTACACCATCGGTATGACCTCCAACCAAGACCTATACCAAGGTGCGGTGTTCCTGCTGATTCTCTCGGCGATTTTCCTCTTTGCTGGCTGGTTACACTTACAACCTAAGTTCCGTCCTAGCCTCGCTTGGTTCAAAAACGCTGAATCTCGCCTGAACCACCACCTCGCCGCTCTGTTCGGTGTTAGCTCTCTGGCTTGGACCGGACACCTCGTTCACGTTGCTATCCCCGAATCCCGCGGTCAGCACGTTGGTTGGGACAACTTCCTCTCCACTCCCCCCCACCCGGCGGGTTTACTACCCTTCTTCACCGGTAACTGGGGTGTGTATGCAGAAAACCCCGATACTGCTAACCACATTTTCGGTACTGCCCAAGGCGCAGGAACTGCGATTCTCACCTTCTTAGGTGGTTTCCATCCCCAAACCGAGTCCCTCTGGTTAACCGATATGGCTCACCACCACTTGGCGATCGCTGTGATCTTCATTGTGGCTGGTCATATGTACCGCACCAACTGGGGCATCGGTCACAGCATCAAGGACATCCTCAATGCCCACAGACCCCCCAGTGGTAAGTTAGGAGCCGGTCACAAAAATCTTTATGACACGGTTAACAACTCTCTCCACTTCCAACTCGGTTTGGCCCTGGCTTCTTTAGGCGTGATCACCTCTCTGGTGGCGCAGCATATGTACGCGCTACCCCCTTATGCCTTTATCGCTAAGGACTACACTACCCAAGCGGCTCTTTATACCCACCACCAATACATCGCTGGTTTCCTAGCGGTGGGTGCTTTCGCTCACGGTGCTATCTTCTTCGTGCGTGACTATGATCCCGAAGCGAACAAAGATAACGTGCTGGCGCGGATGCTGGAGCATAAAGAAGCGATCATCTCTCACCTAAGCTGGGTTTCCCTTTTCTTAGGTTTCCACACCCTCGGCCTCTACGTTCATAACGATGTGGTCGTCGCTTTCGGTACTCCCGAAAAACAAATCCTGATCGAACCTGTGTTCGCTCAATTCGTGCAAGCAGCTTCGGGTAAAACCCTGTACGGCATGAACGTACTGTTGTCTAACCCCGATAGTATCGCTTACACCGCCTATCCCAACTACGGTGATGTTTGGTTACCCGGTTGGCTAGACGCAATCAATAGCGGCACTAACTCCCTCTTCTTAACCATCGGTCCTGGCGACTTCCTCGTTCACCATGCGATCGCTCTTGGTTTACACACCACCGTTCTAATCCTGGTTAAAGGTGCTTTAGACGCTCGTGGTTCCAAATTAATGCCCGATAAAAAAGACTTCGGGTATTCCTTCCCTTGCGACGGTCCCGGCCGTGGCGGTACTTGCGACATCTCTGCTTGGGATTCCTTCTATCTAGCCATGTTCTGGATGTTGAACACCCTGGGTTGGTTAACCTTCTACTGGCACTGGAAACACCTCGGTGTCTGGTCGGGTAACGTGGCTCAGTTTAACGAAAACTCCACCTACCTGATGGGCTGGTTCCGCGATTACCTCTGGGCTAACTCGGCTCAGTTAATCAACGGTTACAACCCCTACGGTGTTAATAACCTTTCTGTCTGGGCCTGGATGTTCCTCTTTGGACACCTCGTTTGGGCAACCGGTTTCATGTTCCTGATCTCTTGGCGTGGTTACTGGCAAGAGTTGATCGAAACTATCGTTTGGGCCCACGAACGTACTCCTCTGGCGAACCTCGTTCGTTGGAAAGACAAACCCGTGGCTCTCTCGATCGTTCAGGCTCGTTTGGTTGGTTTAGCTCACTTCACCGTTGGCTATATCTTCACCTACGCCGCCTTCTTGATCGCTTCCACTGCTGGCAAGTTCGGCTAAACCTTGAATTAGGTGACTAAAAAACCCCCCGCCCATTGGTGGGGGGTTTTGTTTATGATCGATAATAAAAGCGCGGCTCAATCTCAAAAATCTATGCAGGTGGAAGAATTAAAACAACTTTATGATCAGGACTTTGTTTTGTGGATTGAGCGAACCACCGAACAAATTCGACGCGGGGAGATTAAAAATTTAGATTGGGAACATCTTTTAACGGAGATAGAAGATTTGGGGCGAGAACAAAGAAACCAAGTGGAAAGCTATCTAATTCAAACCGTTAAACATTTATTGATGTATCAGTATTGGCTGACTGAAAAAGGTAATTGTGGCCGGGGATGGGCCGATAAAATCGATAATTTTCGTCTAGAACTAGAAATTTTATTCCAGTCAAAAACCCTCTACAATTATGGGGCTTCTAGGCTAGATATAATTTATGATAAAGCCAAGCGATCGGTGATCAAAAAAACTGGTTTATCTTTGGATACGTTTCCGCAAGTTTGTCCTTATACCTTTGCGGAAATTATAGATTTTGACTTTTTACCAGTTTAGAACACGAGAATTAAAGGCAAGAAAGAAAATTATCGTTATAATGAAGTTGTGGCTTATTCTTGAATCAGCTTATTCTGTCAGCGATAGAGTATTATGGGTCAAAAATCTTACGAAGTTTTCCAAGCAGTGGAAAATAAAGCTAACCTTCTAGCGGGTTATTGGGGTGACTTCAAAACGGAGATTATTCAGCATTTGCCTGAATCCTATCATGGTGAAATCCACGAACTTTCTAGTAACCTAGAGAAAGCTTTAGAAGTGTTAATCAATGAATTGCGCCATCCTACCCTGATTTTAGCGACGACTGGCACGACGAGCAGTGGTAAGAGTACCTTAGTGAATTTCCTCTGTGGTGCTGATATTGTACCGATGGCACAGCGAGAAATGAGTGCAGGAACAGTTACCATTGAGTATAGCGAAGAAAAGACTTTAATTATTGAAGAAACGCCGGGGGCGTTGTGGGAATGCGGGAAGTGGGAAAAGATTAGCGACGAAGATATTTATAGTCGCTTAAAACAGTTAATGAAGGCTTATATTAAAGCCAGAAAAAAACAACCTGATTTAGCTTATCCTCGATCTATTATTTATTATCCTTTTAGACTGGTTAAAGATGAAAGTTTCTTAGAATTGCCTAAAGGGGTTAGAGTTAAATTATTAGATTTACCCGGGTTATCTTATGTAGGAGATGAGGGAAATCTTGGGATTATCAAACAATGTCGTGAAGCTTTATGTTTAGTAACATATAACAGCGCAGAAACAGATCCTTACAAAGTTGATAATTTGTTATCAGAAGTTGTTGATCAAGTTAAAGATTTAGGCGGCTCTCCTGCACGAATGCTATTTATTTTAAATCGAATTGATATATTCAGATCAGATGATGATTGGCAAGAAAGTGAAAGTGAGTTTGTTGAAGAAACGACTGAAAACATTAAGGAAAAACTGATCGAGAATTTAAGAGAATATACAAAAGATATTGAAAATTTGAGAATTGTAAAACTGAGTACATGGCCAGCTTTATTGGCTTTACAAATTCAGGATAATAAGAAATTGCTTCAGGAGCTGTTAGAGGAATTACCTACAAGAGAGGAAAATTGGTCAGAGCATGATCAAACTAGACTTGAGAAAGTATTAAAACCCTATGAGCAAGCCATAGATAACTTTCAAGTTTTAATTAAGGAAATCATGAAGCGAGGAAACTTAAGTCTTGATGCTAAACAATGGACTATCTCTCAACAAGAACAAATTGCCAAAGAGTTATTCAAACAATCCTATGCAGAAGAATTTGAAAAGAAACTAAGCAAGCACATAGCAGAACATTTTCCTAAATTAGTTATTCCCCAAGCTATAGAAAAATTTAATGTAGCGGCGGGAAATAGTATTGCACAATGGGCAGTACAAACGACCACGGCAATTCTTAACAGTTCGCAAGAAAATTATCAGCAAGAATCTGAATTGTTATCACAAACAAAAGAAAATCTTGATTCTTTTCTCCAAGCTAGTAATGCAAAATTAAGACAGCCTCTAGCCGTTTTTGAAAAATTAGATATTGATACCAAAACAGCCGATAATTTAGTAGCTAGTTTAAGAGAGGCTATCAATGAACTTCAATTTACTCCCCCTTATGACCAAATTCAAGAGAAATTAGTTCCCTTAGTTGAGTGGAGAGAGGCACTAAAGACTGTTATTAGAAACGTCTTAGAAGCAGTAGTTAAATCTTTAGATAATGGCAGAGTTGATTTGGACAATATCAACTTTAAAAAGGCCAATGT
The DNA here is from genome assembly GCF_014698375.1 of Microcystis flos-aquae FACHB-1344. Lineage (NCBI taxonomy): Bacteria > Bacillati > Cyanobacteriota > Cyanophyceae > Chroococcales > Microcystaceae > Microcystis > Microcystis flos-aquae. The sequence continues at coordinate 22,965 of NZ_JACJSW010000026.1, forward strand.
TAATCAGGTTAATATGCTAAAAAACAACTTGGATATCCTGATTCAATTGGGCTATACAGGTTCAGATGCAAGAAATGGTTTATTAATCACAGCAAAAAGGGATAAAGAGAAATTAAGTCTTCAAATAATTAAGAAAGAGTTAAATAATTTATCAACTAATCTAACTATCATATTATCGCAAATATTAAAGAGAGTGTCTGCTCAGGAGATTAACAGAATAAAGGAATCTGTATCTGAATTGTTTAGATTTCATATTAAACATATAGAAAAGGGCGCTGAAGAAAAAGCACCAAATTTTGTTATAAAATTTCCACAATCTGAACTTAATACATTTACTAGAGAACTAGAATTTGACTTTAATTTGGAGTCTGATATTGAAATCAGTTCTGGTACTTACAGAAGTTTTAAACACTGGCTATGGATGAAAAAAAAGGAAAGCATGATGGCAGAAATTTCAAGCACTGAAACTCTTTTACAGAATTGGATTCATCAATTCCAGCAACAGGGCGAACCTGAAATGTTATGTTTAATGTTTGAATGGCTATTAGAACAGATTGATGATTTAAAAAAAAATGTAGATCATAAAACCAATGATATTTTTAATAACTATTTAACGAGCCTAGAAAAAGCTCAACAGGAAATAACCACTAACTACGAGGAAACACAAATTATATGGAAACCTATCCAAGAAAGAGCTAAATTTTTAGAACAAAGCCTTGCTGAATTAGAAAATTTTGAAAAAGAGGAGGTGAATTAGTGAATAATAAATATTTTTCGAGTATTTGTAAAGATGTTTTTACAATTGTGTATCCAAAAATAAAATCTAAAAAAGGAGGTGTACTCTATCATGTTTTAAGTATTATTCTTGAAAGAGAAGAATCTCAGAGAGATGAACTATGTCGTCATTTTGGGATTAATCAGTCTTCTTGTTTAGATGAAGATAAAAGGTTGTCTGATGAATTTCTTGATGATGTAACAAAGCTCGTTTATGTAGAAAGGCTTAAATTCGGGGACTTTAATTCAACAGGTGTTGCAACTGGCATAAGTGGTATCTTAGATAACGTTGATCCAACAAAATCAAATCAATCAAAGGAAGAACGCCAAATGGAATTAATTATTACAGTAGCTTGTTTAATGGTAGGGGCATTTACTTGTTTTAAATATCTACAAAGGACTCGTTCTAAAAATGAAATTAGTCCGACAGCTTCTTTATGTCTAGCTGTTCCTGCATCAGAAGTTTATAATTTACATGAAGGGTATGATCTTAACAGAGATGAGGTTGTAAGATTAATTGATTGTGCTACAGAATTTTTATGTGTGCCAGAGTATAAAAAAATATCTGTAGAGACTATACCGGACGAAGGACGCTCTCCTGAAAGTCGATTAAAATTCTACGTTAGAATTAATCTCAAAAATGGAGGTAATATCATTGGTAAAGAAACTCAGTATGGAATGAAGCGAGAACTTCCACTTAATGTAACAGGAAAAGTTATACAGATAGGGTTTCTCAAAAATGTCTCTATTCTCAGAGAATTCAACCGTATTTAAGGAGTTAATTTAATGGATTGGAAATCGGCCTCATCCTACTATGAAACCCGTCTCAGTGATGTCTTAAATATCCAACATTTTGCCGTTGACTTAGCCAAACTTCCCCAAGCTGAAATTCCCTCTCAATTAACAGAAATCCTCCTGCAAGAGGCAATACCTGCTAACCGTCAACTCGAAAGACTGAGAAAAAGAGAATTTCGTATTGCTGTGGTTGGCTTAGAAAAGGCAGGAAAAAGTACCTTTATTAACGCATGGTTAGAATGTGATTTACTTCCTGCCAAAGGAGGAAGATGTACCTTTACCACCACGCAAATTTATTCCGTTAAAAGCGAATCTGAACAAAGATTAGAAGTGCAAACCCGCAGCGAAGAACAATTTATTCATCTTCTCAAAGAATTAGAAACCGTTGGCGCAAAAGAAGACTTAAAAACCATTAGAGAAAACGAAATCACTCTACAACAAGTCAGAAAGGAAGGTAATTTAGTTATTCCTTTTACTCGACTAGAAGACATCCGAGAACAACTAAAAAAATACGTTGCTGATGAAAAATACGCCCATGCAGTCCTAGAAGCCCGACTTTATACTAATAAACTCGCTCAAGCAGAAGGAATCGTCTTTTATGATGTCCCTGGTTCAGATTCTGGGTTAGCCAAGCACGTTGATGAAGCCCAACAAATGTTATCCGACTGTGATGCAGTCATCGTGATTCAGCGTTTTCGCAGTATTAGAGAAGCCGAATTAGAAATTATTAAATTTACAGAACAAGGTGATAAGAATGTCACCATTGCTGATAAATTATTTGTCTTTTTAAGTCATATTGACTCTCTTGGTAGCCCAGAAGCCCTGAAAACTCATATTACAGAAGCCTCTCAGGATTGGTTAAAACGCGCTAATTTACCGGTTAATCGCATTGTTTCTGGTTCAGCAGGAGCTTATTTAATTTTAAATAATCTGGCGGAAGAACCTACTCAATTAGAAATCGGAAAAGCCAGCAATATTCAAGATAAATTAAAAACTTTAACTGGAATTATAGATGATGAACTGTTAAGAACTCAAGCTACAGGAATCCCTGAAATTAAACAAAAAATCTTTAATTATATTAATACTGAGCGAGTGGCAATTCTCAAGAAACGCTGTGAAGCTTCCATTGATAAAATTGTCAGCACCTCAGAGGACATTCATCATCTTGTCAGTCAAAGATTTCCCGAAAATCCTGAAGAAGCACAACGCTTTGAAGAAGAAAGAAGAAGAATTGATTTTTCAGAATGGTGGCATAGAAAATGGGAACGGATAAAAGCTGATTTACAAAATTTTTATGAAACATCTGTCATTAACAAACCCTTAGAAAAAGTTAATAACGAATCTTCCAGTAGTATCGAAAAATTTAAAGAACGCTATGGTCAACTTTTAGCCAGTGAAATGGCAAAATTAAGACAGGAAACTTTAAGAAAAAAAGAAATTATTTTTGACGCAAATTCTTTTCCAGACTTCGACAAGGTAAGAGCTAATTATGCTTGGCGGGATGACTTGTATGGGGATGTTAGAACATTTTTGGCTGCCCTTGCTCGACAATTAGCGGCAGAATTAAAAGATGAAGCCTTAAAATTAGTCGATTATATGTCCTCTTTATTATGGGGAAGTTCTCAAGTAAAAGAACGACTTATTGGTTATTCAGAGCAGGAGTTTTTAACTCGCTTAGAAAATAGTTTATCAGTGTTATTTTTAAGATTTGCTCGTCCCGTTGCTGAAGCATTAATTCGCGGACCGGTTAACAGTGATACCCGCAGCCAAATTGTCAAATCCTTAGGGGCTGATGTGGAACTGATTGATAACTATTATCAAGGAGATGAACCTGCTTTTAGGGTCTTAAAAAAATACGTTAAATATGGTTCTGATTTACTCTTTAACCCTAGTCTTCGTCAACAGGTGTTAGGTGTAACAGAAATTGCCAAAAACGTTATCGGAATGACGGTAGATACAGTTATCGATTTAGCCGACCAATTAACCCCACCCAGAGAGGTTGTTACCTTTGAAGTAACTAATGATATTAACGCTTTTGAAGAATATCTACGCAATGGTATTTTTGAAGCGGCAGGATTTGAGTCCTACTGTATTCAAGAATTAAGAGGATTAGTGGATATTTTTCGAGAAAAAGAAGGAACATGGGCAGGTGTCGCTCAAAACGAATGGTATAAAGAGAATCCTCAGCTTGTAGCAGAATTACCCGCTAATTTGCAATCTCAAGAATTTAATTTAGAAGTTAGTGAACGACTGAGACAATTAGCAATTGCCTTGAAAAGAAATAGTTCCTCTCAGTAGCGTTAGCTATAGCAAAGCACCGCTATTATTGCGACGATGGCGGTGAATTACGGTGATTTGGGAATGTGTATTAAGCTTCGCTAATCTCTACTTATACCTGAACTTTTCTATACATATTATATACCACCATAACCAAAAAACCTTATCCATCAATGGATACACCCATTAACTTTTCTGTATGTACCCATGTTTATTATAATATTTTTTAATATAGCAATTTCCATAGTTGTGAGGTACAGAGTCTTAGGTTTTGAGGTTCCGGTCGTCCGGAGTTAAGATTTTGGTGTACCTCATGAGATTGGGAAACGCTATAAACAAGTGGGGAAAGTTTAGGGGAAAATTCCCTAATCGTAATTCTCCTCGGCAACAATCATGCGTTAGATTTATTCGGGGTTTCCTTAATTTGTACCCAGTAACGGCACATTCAGATACAGCACGGGTTATGGTCTTTTGTCAAGGGGGAAGTCCAATAATTAAATCTCTACCTTTTAAAATACAAATGGACTATTAAAAGTAAATCCGTAGTCAATTACTCATAACTTCGGTGGCCGATTGTAACCTTTAAGGTGTTTGTCCAAAGACCATATATAGACGCGGCGGCCTAGATTTTGATCACAAATTCTTTGCCAATCATGAATGATAGAAAGGTCTCCCAGTCCCCTACCTTGCATCGCTTCATCAGGAAACTCTTTTAACCATCCTTGCAGGTCTTCTTTCTTTAGAAAACTAATGGGGGTAAAGGGAGATTTTCCTTCAAGAGCTTGTGTTACCTGATTTACAAATTTTTCTGCACAAATACGTCGCTGATTGCCATCTACCTTTTTGGCCTTGGCAATATGATTGCCAGTTTCCAGAATGGTCGCCATTGGCAAAAAAAGAGATTCCCCAGCTTTGATTTTCTCTTTTAACTCTTGAAATATTAACTCAGATTGACTCGCTTTGTGGGGTACATTAAGTATCTCTAAAAAGATCGAAGTATCGATCAGACAAATAGCTCCCATCAGGCTACTTCTCCCTGTTTTAATTGCTCTAACCAACTTAGCGCGTTTTGTTGACGTTGTTCTGCTGTGGACTTATCCTTTAAGAACTTATCTAATACTTGTTTAGTCATCAACTGACCAAGAGTTCCCTGCACAATTAATTCGGGGAAACGCTCTAAATCAGCTAATCGGACAATACGACTATCTCCTGCTTGCGGATCTCGGTAACAACAAAGTACATTTCCAATATCACTATCGGGTACTGCATCTAGTAACGCTGGGTTATGGGAGGTGATCAGTACCCTCAGTTTTCTTTCTAAGGCGATCTCCCGAATTTGCTTAACTAAATTATCTGCACGACTGGGATGAACACCATTATCGATCTCTTCAATAATTACGAAAGTTCCAGGATTTACACTTAGTAGAGTTGCAGCAATCGCTAAAACTCTCAGAGTACCATCAGACAACAAAGGAGCATCTATCTGATGTTCTTTGTTCCCAAAAGACTCTATTAGTCTCACCATAACATCGTTGCGGTCTGTAATGCTAAAGCGAATATCGGTAATATCCTGTTCTGGTAATGAACGAATGAAGTCAAGCAACTTGTTTTTTTGAGTCTCTCCCTGCTGACAAACTGCGTAAAGAACACTAGAAAGGTTAGAGCCATCTTCTTTAATATCATCATCTTTAGCGTAAGCATAATCCCGCATTACTGCTGGACGAGGATCAAGAAAGACGATATTCCTCAAGGTTTCTCGAATTACTTTAGTAACTGCTGGAATAATTTTTTGTGATTTAGTATGACTTTGCTGGAACCGACTGGGAGTTTCCAATTGATAAAAAATGGCTTGTCGGTTAGAGCAAGGTATGTGGGGCTTATTTTTACCTTTGTTAAAATTGTTATACATCACCCTAATTTCATCGGTGTGTGAGTTGGGATCGCCATCAATTTTGTAAAGTGTTAATTCCTGATCTTTACTAGCTTTACTGACACTTTCTCCGATTATAATAAGTTGGTCTGATAATAGCCCAATTTCAATCTCGAAATCAGTCCAACCGTCAGGAGCGTTATCAATGTGTGTTCCCAAGGTAAAATACTGTTTTTCTGCACCGAAAAGATCGATCGCTTGTCCACGAGCAATTGCATTCCCGCTTTGAATGTTGCGTTCAATGTCATCTAACCTGCTGCCTTTCGCTAACCACGAAAGTAAGCGAATTGCTTCTAGTGCATTACTTTTACCTGACGCATTAGCACCAATTAAAAAGGTGATGGGTGCTAGAGACAAGGTTGCCTCCTGATAGCTTTTGAAATTCCGAAGAGTCAGCGATGTTAACATACTTTTCACCCATTAAATCTTGACTGGTGCAGTTTGAGCATTTGTACTGAAAGTTCCAATACCAGCGCAGTTTATAGACTCTAACGAGTACCGAAAACTAGCACCCATAACCTTGAAAACTCAAACTGTAGGGCAGGGCATATCCGAACAGTATAATCTAGGCTTGGGGAGATAAGATCGCTGTTTATTGGCATTAGGGCGAAACCCTTACCCTTACTGCATGGGGCTTCTCAGAAAAAATTGAAAAGACGCTACTGGGTACATTTTTCCCTTGAAAATGGCTGTACCGTTGACTGTATCTAGAGTAGAGCGATTCTGTGGATTTGGCTTTATAGTGATCGCTAACCTTATGATCACAGATGATGTCATTAATCTCTAGAGTAAGCAATTCCTTCTGTAGCCATGTTTTTGCTGGTTTTCAGCCCCGAAACAAGCTATAATGGTCGAAAGGTCAAATTGGAAAATTTTTGCCTCAAACCCTATCTGCGTAAAGACTTCAGGATTTTGTGTTCAGTAGCTCATTGGTATTATATGGCTTTAACTAAGGCTCTGTAAGACTTTTAGCCATAGCTAGTATTTTTGTACGGGTAAAGTCCAGAGCTAAATGGTTGCCTTTTTTAACTTTTTTATTGATCTCATTAAGCATTTCTACTTATTGCAAGGGTGAGATGCTCCCTTATGAAATATGAAACTAGAGGCAAAGTCAAAATTAATAATCGTCTTAATTCCAATGAAATTAAAAGATATTGTCAACAAAGTCAAAATAGATTCTAGAAAATTAACTCAATATGCTCTCAATTTAGACAATCCAAAAGGATTAAATAAAGCCATCATGTTTCAACGTCACTTAGGATATACTCAAGATAATTATGAGCCACTTCTACAACAAATCGCTAACAAAGCCCTTGAAGCAAAAGCTGTGTATCAAAGTACAGATAAACATGGCAAACCCTATCAAGTTGACCTAGAAATTACAGGAATTGAACCAGGGCAACAAGAAATAGTGAGGACTGGATGGATTGTTGAGCCTGATAGTGATACAGCTAAATTAGTAACTTTATATGTGAGAAAAAGACCATGATTAAACCAGAATTATTTGACCTCGTGGAATTATTAGTTGACTTGCCTGAACATAACTTAATAATGGGAGAACAAGGGACAATTGTTGAAGACTACAATGATGGTTGTTACGAAATTGAATTTAGTAATGATCTAGGGGAAACTATAGCCCTTTGTTCTCTCCCAATGCAGCAATTTATTGTCATCTGGAAAGCTCAGAACAAAACTTGGTTATCTTTAACAGAAAAGCTAACAGCTTTAATCGATAAATTACCCAAAGAAAAGCAACAAAAAGTTTTAGATTTCACCCGCTCTTTGTATCAATAAAATCGGAAAAAATAGGCTAGTCCAGAATTGTTATGCAAATAATTAACTTAAAATAAAAGCTAAAATTCATATAGGAAAAGACTTAAGGCACAAACAGGTTAATACCAAAAGATAGACAATAGAGTTAAGATTTGATATAATCGCCAAAAACAAGAGTATTTTACCTATGATAGTTGACAAATTTTTGAACCTAAAAGGAACCTCTATTCAAGGCTATCGACACCTAGAAAATATCGGTATAGTTTGACGAATCGAATCAAAAAATAAAAAAGCAGCCTGTCCTCGTTAAGGATTAGTTTAGGGCGTATCGATATTAAAACTCCTGCCAAACCTGGCGAAAGCCTAGTAAAAACACAAGTTTACAAAGCTTGGAGCCGAATAATTCACTGTGTGATAAATCCCAATTCCAAAGACTATATACCAGGAGTTGAAGTTCATGATTCATGGCGTGATTTTAAGCGGTTCCTACAAGATGTTGGTCATCCCCCTGAAAAAAATATGGTATTTTCTAGGCTAGATAAAAACCAAGGATTTTTTCCAGAAAATTGTGCTTGGCTTACGAGAAGTGAGGCAAGTAGGCTCAATGCCGAACAAACCCAAAAGAAAGGTAAGCTTAGGAAAAACAAAGATAAAAATAATCGGGAAATTATGAATCACAAAGTAAAAAGTTTATCTGATTGTATGGAAATACAACTCGAATTACCTTTAGATCTATCAGTAGGTACAGCAGATAGAATTAAGGTATTCAAACTCAAGACCGGAAACCTACGAAAACTTTTTTTCAAACCGCAAAATCTTTACAATTGCAAGGAGATCCAGATTGGTCGGTTCAAATCGACGATCGATAATCAGGTTTCCCTCGCTCGCTCGAAATCCTGACAGATCGATCGCTTCCTCGTGAAAATTATCCTAGAAATCTATTCCCAAGTAAAAGCGAATCGAGAACATTTTTTAACCCGCTCTCAAACAAACTCGGATTTCCAAATATGAACCGCTCGTCGGGCTAAACTTTCTTGACGTTTAGCGATCGTGTCCGGTGTCCATTCCTCTGGTACTATATTTCTCGCTAGAGCATAATCGCTTTGTTGGTAAATCTCTTGTTTATCTGTATAGTATTGATTGCCGATTTGACGATTCAAATTAGCTTCTAAAGGAATCAAGTTACCGATCCGATAGGTCATTTCCTCGATCTCGTTATCGAGAAAGTGAACGCGCCATCGATCGCTCGGCGATTCTGGTAGAATATGCTCGATCGAGAATCCATCTTCCGCTATATTAGATCGACCCGATTCGTCCATTTCTAATTTCCAGAGAATATATCGAACCAGTTTTTTCTTTTGACCTCTGGTAGAAATCGAAAGAATCGAAAAATCCTGCACGAACTTAGTATCCGTGACATAAACCGATCGCAAGCCCTCGAAAACTTGCCTCGGAGTCGTCATTTCGCCATTATTTATGGCGATTGCTATCTTATTATAAATTCCTTCTAGCTCATTCGGGTTAAGACTACTGACAATCGTGTATCGAAACGAAATTATACAAACCAATTTTAGTAGGCGGGTGAAGTTCTCGCTTGAAAATTTATTGTATGCCGAGAATAAAACTGGATAGGCTTGTTTTACGCCAAATAGTTCAATTTCTCGAATATAAGGGATATTATCTGGAGTATCTTGCCAGAATTCATCATTGGGATTATTAAGAGCGATAAAAAGACCACTATATTCTTCGAGTTGTTCGAGTAATTTAAACGCGCTTTCAGCGTTTTGTATAGACTCTCGAACCCTTTTAAATAAACGTTCCCGTCTTACTCTCGTCCGCGTGAGGCTGAGATAGTAACGTAGGAACTCGGGGAATTTTTCCATTGTAACGGTATCAATAATTCCTCTCCACTGTCGTTGTCCTTCTCGCAAATCATCCGCCCCTCGGAAAAGAGAAAACAAATAATTTTTTAATAGATCGGTTGAACTTAGCTCTATCCCTCTAGCGTTTAGGGTCTCGAAAACCGTATACGCATTCAATTCATCTTCAACATTAATCTGAATAAATAAGAGTCTTTTGGCAACGGTATCCGTTAAAAAAATTGCCAGTTCTTTTCCACTGTTAACTACGCTTGTAAGCTTTTGCAATGAATCCGAAAAGTATTGAAAAGCTTTCCATAGGAGTTGGTTGGATTTTGCGAGCGATCGAGGATTGCGAGGAGGTCTAAAGTTAATGAGACGACTTTGATAAAAATCATTATTATTTTCATTCAAAATTAATTTACTAGATTCTTTTAAAGAACCCAGATCTTTATTACTCAAATAACCGCTTTTGAGAAGCCGTTGTCGTTCTCTATTCGCTTCCGCTTCTTCCCCCCGATCGATTAACGTTTGAATTTTTTCGATAATCGCTATAGCGAGAATACTAATCGTTACCAATCGTTGTTGTCCGTCAATAATTGTAAAATCCGTATCCGATCGCTGGGAACCCTGTAAAACGATCGCTCCCATGTAATGACTAGAATCGGGGTTTTCATAGAGCGTTTGAATATCCTGCCAGAGATCTTCCCAATTTTCTTCCTTCCACGAATAATCTCTTTGAAAAGGGGGAACTCGGTAGATTTTGCCATTGCCGATGAGATCGCTAAAATTGCTGGTTCGGGTATCTAATAGATGAGTACGGGGCATAGGTTCGATCGGCAGTCAGTTCATCACTTCTAACTTACCAAATATCGGCCGATCGGGCTCTTCGGGAATTGTTATGCAAATAATTAACTTAAAATAAAATTCGATGAGAGCAACTACGCTCAAAAGTAGCTAAAATTCATACAGGAAAGGACTTAAGGCACAAATAGGTTAATACCAAAAGATAGACAATTGAGTTAAGATTTGATATAACAGCCAAAAACGAGATTATTTTACCTATGATAGTTGACAAATTTTTGAACCTAAAAGGAACCTCTATTCAAGGCTATCGACACCTAGAAAATATCGCTATAGTTTGACGAATCGAATCAAAAAATAAAAAAGCAACGGCTCAAAGGCGTTAGATTTATTTGGGGTTTCCTTAATTTGTACCCAGTAACGGCACATCAGATACAGCACGGGTTATGGTCTTTTGTCAAGGGGGGAAGTCCAGCTATAGCAATCCTAAATAAATAGATCACTTATGATAATACCCGCTTTTTATTGACTTTATTAGCTATGAAGTCTTAGATATAGCGTTTTTAAATATTGCTTCTAGCTTGAACTTCAAGTTGTGCCATGATATTCTGAACTTCCACATAAACATCTGCTGTTTGTGTCGTATCTTCAAGGCGTACAACTACCGCATAAGGTACAGGATCAGGATTTTCACGATTCCATTTTTCGTAAGCAGCAATAGCTAATGTGTAGCAGTTTTGACTATACTCAGATTTGTGTTGCTTCCACTCGCATATTCCATGTTGAACTGTTCCTCTAGAACGTAGAGTAATACCGGGTTCAAATTTTAATTCTTTGGGATTTTCTCCAGTCTCCTCATCATTCTCCTCTTCTTCTACAGACATATACTTAATAACTTCTTCTTGGTCCACATTGCCTCTAAACATTCGCCATTTAAGGGTTGTTCCTAAGTAGGTTTCTAATCCCCATCGCTGAACTTCAGGAGCATAAACCACTGTAACAGTTAACCGTTTTACTTTTGTTGGTGGTGTTTCTACTAAACACTCAGGAACAGGAATCTCAAAAAACTTGACAGTATTAGGTTGAATTTTCTCCTGGAATATTAGAATTGCCGTGTATTTATCACATTCCGTTGCTCTGATATCATCTGGTATTCCGTAACCAACCACATTTAACCAATGTTTAGGTTTTTTCTCATCCATTGCCTGCTTAAAATTGTCAAAATTTCCATAATAGGGAGGGTAAGTAGCAGAATTAACGGTTAGTGCTTTCAATAAAGAGGCAGAAATATCATAAAAACCAAGAGACTGCATATCATAGAGAATACGAGCCATTTTATGAGCAACACGAGGAGCAGCAAAACTTGTCCCTGACTTATGAGTAATTGCAGGTGTCAGTTGATGACTTGCCATTATTACATTCATCCCTGGATTTTCTCTTACTGTGCCATTTTGATCTAATAAATAATTGCCACCATATTCCACTAACTCAGGTTTAATTTCACGGTTAATTCCAGGTCCACAACGAGTAAAAGGAGAAGGTTGATGTTTTTCTGCTATTGCCATTGCTGTTGTTATTTGTCCTACTGCTTGAGTAGTAGGACTCATAGAACCTACTGTAATAGCGAGTGATGCTTGTCCAGGGTCATAAATTGAGGCTTCATCGTCTATAAAATATTCTGGATAAGCTAATCCATCCCCATAATAGTATTTGACATTAGAAGTTGATATATTGCCTGTAACTGTAATAAAAACTATGTTATGTTTCCTGGAAAGTTTATCAATCGTTCTAGCTATCCAAGAACGACGAGGAATCGTTCGCTTTGCTTCTTCATGCCATTTTCGATTGATAAATTGAATAGATAAATTAAAAATTTTAATTCCAATTAAAGTAAAAGTTTCAACAACTTCTCCCAAGATTTTGGAAAATAATCGCTCATCTTCAATTTCATTATCTTGATTTAAAACTCTAGCACTAGCAATCCAAATCTTTCCTCTATTTTCTGCATTTTGGTATAAATTTAAAGCATAATAAGAAGCTAAAGAAGCCACACCAGAACCATGTCCACACTCATCGTTAGGATTATCTTTATCTGATTCAGTCCTAAGAAAAGAAAGGATTAAATCTTCTCTCACCACAGGTTTTAGAAAAGGATTTTCAATCGTAACGCCTGAATCTACAATACAGACCATTGGTGCATCTGAGGGAGGACTGATAAATTCACCTAATTTTTCAACACTAAAGTTTGTTAGTGTTTGATGAAATGTTTCAAAGGCTGGACGAGCATCAAAATAGACTATTTTAGTTTGCCACTTCCTATCTTCTACTAATTCTTGAAAAACTTCTCCGGTACATCGAATTACAGCACGACAAGTTCCTTTGATTTCTTCTTGCTCAAATAAATTTCCTTTAGTCCCACTCTCAAATAGTTTGCTTATTTCTTCTCGTATTTTTAATAACTCCTGTCTCTGCTGCTTTTCCCCCCTTTCTAAAGACATCATTTCAATCTCAAAAATAATCCAATCCTTCTGAATTAATTCATCATATTGCTCAAAAAACACTTGACAAAGACGGTCTTGGGGAGAAGCTTCTTCTATCGTATTAAGATAGGCAAAATCAGAAATGTTGAATCTCGTAACAAAACTTTACATTTAAGAACATGACAACCCCAGAACGCCATTTTTCAGATTGAATAGACAATTTTCCTAAACCAGTGTACATAGCTGATATGTTGACA